>JAHIVV010000047.1 GCA_018816525.1 Elusimicrobiota bacterium | reverse complement strand
GTTGATTTTTATAACAATTCCGGTTTTATTGAATGTTTTTGCAATTTCTTTAGCCCTGATGTTTTTTCCGATTATCGTCGCTCCTTTCCCGGCATGTTTAACTTTCCCCAATCCGACAAGAGTTGCACCGATGGAAGTAATTCCCGCAAAAACATTATTGACTGAATATTTCCTGATTATTTCAATATTACCAAGGCCATTTTGGAGAGAAAGAATGATTGTTTCTTTATTTATGCAGGGCAAGACGGATTTTATAGCGGATTCAGTATCATAGGATTTCACGAAAATCAGAATGAAATTTGCGGTTCCTATTTCATTTGGGTTTATTGTTATTTTGGTTTTTGTATTCTTCTTTGTTAAACCGGATATTTTTATTCCGTTTTTTTTAATAACAGCTGTTCTTTCCGGGTTTTTATCCAGCAGCCAGACTTCATTTTTCGGATTTTTTGAAAGTAACCCTGCAAATAAACAACCCATGGCGCCGGGGCCGACAATGACTATTTTCATTATATTTTTGAGATTATTCGCCGCGGGATTTTTTGATTTCTTTAATTATCCAGGGGATTATATCGTAAAGGTCGCCCTCAAGGGCAAATGTGGCAATTTTCATCATAGGAGCTTCAGGGTCTTTGTTTATTGCGACAATGATTTCTGAAGATCCCATTCCTACCAGGTGTTGAATCTGCCCTGAAATACCGCAGGCGAAATATATTTTTGGCGCTACAGTCCTGCCTGTCTGGCCCACCTGGTGAGAATAAGGGATCCAGCCGGCATCAACGGCCGCTCTGGATGAGCCAACAGCTCCGCCTATAGTTTCAGCAAATTCTTCAATAAGCCGGAACCCTTCAGGTTTTCCCAACCCCCTGCCTCCGGAACAAATTATATCCGCTTCGCTAAGATTAACTTTTGCCGTTGTGTCTGCTACAAACCGCAGGAATTTTACTCTTTCATAGAAAGTCAAACCTGCAGGATTTAATTTCGTTAAATCATGTCTTTTTTTAACTATCTCACCTTTTCTTGTGGAATCCTTTTGCGCGCGTTTGAAAACTTTATGCCTGACGGTTGCCATTTGAGGCCTGTGCCTTGGCGTGAGAATTGTAGCCATTATATTGCCGCCGAATGCAGGCCGGGTCTGGTGAAGATTTCTAGATGATATTTCTACATCTAAAGCTGTACAGTCAGCAGTCAATCCCGTGTCTATTTTTGCCGCAACGCGGGACGCAAAAGAACGCCCGATATTGGTTGCGCCCATGATAACTATTTCAGGTTTTTCATCTTTTATGAGGTGAGCTAAAACTTCAGCGTAAGGGTCATCACGGAATTCGGAAAATAGAGGGTCATCTATCACGTATACTTTATCTGCACCGTGTAAAATGATATCGTTTGCATGATGTTCAATTTTATTCCCGATAAGGACAGCGCAAAGTTGCGTATTTAATTTATTTGCTAGAACTCTGCCTTCGTTTAATAGTTCGTAAGCAACGGGAGAAATTTCCCCATGTCTTTGTTCAGCGTATATCCAGACATTTCTATAGGTATCAAAATCGGCAGTTTTAGGGCCTCTTTCTTCTTTAGTGATAACAATTGCGCTAAACCTTTTACAAGCTTCAACGCAGGCCCCGCAATAATTGCATTTTGACAAATCAATTACCGCAAGTTTTTGTTTCTTTGGGTGGTCAGGGCGTTCAATTAAAGTGATGGCACTAAAGGGGCAGCTTTTCACGCATAAACTGCATCCGGTACACTTTTCAGCAAAAATTTCTATTTTAGTCGGCATATTTTTAGATCACTTTCATTTCTTTTAATTTTGAGACTAACTGTTGCGCTTGTTCCTGAGGTTCGCCGTGGAGCTTTTCACCGCCCTGCCTGGCAGGCGGATAGAAAATCTTCATAACTTGTGTCGGAGAGCCGGATAAACCTATCCTGTTTGTATCTGCTTCCACGTCTATTGCGGTCCATCTTTTTATTACCGCTTTTTTCGAAAACATCATGCCTTTAAGCGAAGGCAGCCTGGGTGTATTTATTTCTTTAATGACAGTAATCAATGCTGGAAGGGTTATCTCAAACTCGTCATAGCCGTCTTCCATCATTCTTAGGACTTTTGCGCTGCCCTGTTTTATATCTTCAACTTTTCCTACATAAGCAACATGCGGGATATTTAATTTTTCGGCTATTCCAGGACCTACCTGTGCTGTATCGCCGTCAGAAGCCTGTTTACCGCACAGAATCAGGTCATATTCACCAATTTTTTTTATCGTTTGGGCTAGTGTATAAGAAGTAGCCAGTGTGTCAGCCCCTGCGAAAGCCCTGTCAGAAACAAGAATTGCTTCGTCGCAGCCTCTGGAGAGAGCTTCTCTCAATGCTGTTTCTGCCTGGGGAGGGCCCATTGTAATTAATGTAACTTTTCCTCCGGTACGTTCTTTCAAACGTACAGCTTCTTCGATAGCATATTCGTCAAACGGATTAATTATTGATTCTACGCCCTCTCTTTTTAAGGTTCCGGTATCATTATTAATCTGGACATTCGTTGTTGCTGGCACTTGTTTAATACAAACTATAAAATTCATATTTCGTCCCTTACTTTCTGGCAGACTCTTTAATCAATGCAAAAGCAATTTCATTTCTTTGTATCTGGCTGGTTCCTTCGTAAATCTGGGTGATTTTTGCATCACGCATTCTTTTTTCCATCGGGTATTCTCTCATGTATCCGTAACCACCGAGTATTTGCACTGCATTGGTGGTAGTTTTCATTGCAACTTCGCTTGCATATAGTTTTGCCATTGCGCTTGATTTTGTGTTCCTGGCGCTGGGGTCTTTATCGTACTGCCTTGCTGTTGCGTATAATAAAGCTCTTGCCGCTTCAACCTCTGTAGCCATATCAGCGAGCATGTGCTGGATAGCCTGGAATGATGATATAGGATGCCCAAACTGAACTCTTTGACGAGCATATTCTACTGCATCGTCAAGAGCGCCGGCGGCAATACCAAGGGCCTGTGCGGCTACACCCGGACGGGAAGCATCGAATGTTTTCATCGCAACTATAAAGCCCATCCCTTCTTTTGCAAGAAGATTTTCCTTTGGAATTTTGCAATTATTGAAAATAAGTTCTCTGGTTGCTGAAGAACGAATCCCCATTTTTTTCTCTTTTTTACCAAAGGTAAATCCTTCAGTTCCTTTTTCAACGATAAAACAGCTTGCACCGCGCGGGCCTTTTGATTTATCTGTCATAGCTATGACAGTGTATACTTCAGCTTCCCCGGCGTTTGTAATAAAACATTTTGTGCCGTTTAATATGTAATGGTCGCCTTCTTTTTTCGCTGAAGTTGTAATAGCTCCTGCATCGCTTCCTGCGTTGGGTTCAGTGATACCGAACGCTGCAAGTTTTTTACCGGTAGCAATTCCTGGGAGATATTTTTTCTTCTGCGCTTCATTTCCAAACAGTAATATTGGAAATGTTCCCAAAGCTGTTGCTGCCAAAGAAAGTGATATGGAGCCGTCTACTTTTGATAATTCTTCTACAATAATGCAAAGGTCAAAAACTCCCAGGCCCATTCCGCCGTATTCCTGAGGTATATATACTCCAGCCAGGTCTGTTTTTGCAAATTCTTGAATTACCTGCCAGGGAAATTCTTCTTTCTCATCGTATTCTTCGCGGACAGGTTTTATTTTCTCGATCGCGAATTTCTTTGCCAGGTCAACCATCATTTGCTGTTCTTCACTTAAAAAATAATCCATTAGCATGCCCTCCGATTTGAAAGAAAACTCAATGCCTGTTTTGCTGCCTGCTGCTCAGCTTCCTTTTTACTTTTCCCTTTACCCATTCCCAGAACTTTCTTTTTTACGCTTACTTCTATCTCAAAACATTTTTCATGTTCCGGCCCTGATTCTTTAATGACTGTATAGACAGGTAGAATCTTGTATTTTGCCTGAATTATTTCCTGAAGTTTTGATTTTAAATCAAAATCAGCAGTAAGCTTTTTCTCAGAAAAGTATGCAGTTATAAACTTTTTTGCAGTTTTGAAGCCTTTTTCAAGATAAATAGCTCCTAACAGAGATTCCAGTGCATTTGAAAGAATACTTTCCCGTTCCCTGCCGCCCGTCGTTTCTTCTCCCTTGCTAAGCAGGATAAATTCGCCGAGATTCAGCTCTTTTGCCCACATAGTAAGCATTTGCCGGGAAACAAATTGTGATTTGATTCTTGAGAGATGTCCTTCTGCGGAACCCGGATATATAGTGAAAAGGTAATCAGCTATTACACACGATAAAACACTGTCGCCTAAAAACTCAAGCCTTTCATTCCAATAATCCTTATTTGTTTCTATTGCATAAGATTTATGTGTTATTGCTTCATCAAGGAGTTTCTTGTTTTGAAACTCTATCCCAATTAAATTTTCAAGTTTTGTCATTTTACTTAAACTATCTATTTAAAGCGCTTTACAATAATCACTGCATTGTGTCCGCCGAAACCTAGAGAATTCGACAAAGCACAATTTATCTGAGCTTTTCTTAGTGTGTTCGGCACGTAATCAAGGTCACATTCGGGGTCAGGTGTTTCGTAATTTATTGTCGGGTGAATAAACCCATTTTCCATGCAAATGAGTATTGCAATGAGCTCCATAGCGCCGGCAGCTCCTAGTAAATGGCCGGTCATTGATTTTGTGGAAGAAATCGGTATTTTGTATGCCCTTTCACCAAAAACATTTTTTATAGCCATGGTTTCAATTTTATCATTCAAATCAGTTGAAGTGCCATGTGCGTTTATGTAATCAATGTCATCTGGCGAAATTCCGCTGTCTTCGATGGCCCTCTGCATAGCTTTAATAGCAAATTTTGCATCCGGATGCGGGGCTGTCATGTGAAATGCATCGTCAGTAGCTCCGTACCCGATAAATTCAGCGTAAATTTTTGCACCGCGTGCCTGAGCATGTTCCAATGTTTCAAGAACGATCATACCTGAGCCTTCACCCATGACAAAACCATCTCTGTTTTTATCAAAGGGCCTTGAGGCTTTTGTTGGATCGTCGTTTCTTTGAGAAAGAGCCCTCGCGCTGCAAAACCCCGCCAGGCCTAGTTGAGTAATCGCCGATTCGGTGCCGCCGGTGATTATTACATCCGCATCACCGTACCTGATCAGCCTTAAAGCATCTCCCATGGCATTGTTTGCGCTTGCACAGGCGCTTACTACGCCGTAATTTGGGCCGGTAAATCCCTGCTCTATAGCAATCTCGCCTGAGGCCATATTTATTATCTGCATCGGGATAAGGAAAGGGCTGACCCTTCTTGGCCCTTTTTCCGATAATACCTTAACCTCTGCTTCAATAGTGCTCAAACCGCCTATGCCTGACCCTATTATGACCCCAATTCTATCAGGGTTTTCTTTTGATACATCAAGTTTTGAATCTTCGACGGCCATTTTTGCGGCAGCAACTGCAAATTGAACGAACATATCCATTCTTCTTGCTTTCTTTTTGTCAAAATAATTCTCTGCCACAAAATTCTTTACTTCACAGGCAAATTGTGTGGTAAAGCCGTTAGTGTCGAACTTTGTGAGAGTATTGGCGCCGGACTTGCCTTCCATTAAGGCTGTAGTGACTTCTTTTATGCCAATACCAATAGGAGACACAACCCCTAAACCAGTTATTACAACACGTTTTTTCATTTTATTCCCATCACGACTATTTATTTTTTTTGGTGTGATTTAATGTATTCAATAGCCTGGCCGACGGTCTGAATTTTTTCAGCTTCATCGTCCGGAATTTCCAAACCGAACTGCTCTTCGAAAGCCATGACTAACTCGACTGTGTCAAGTGAGTCCGCTCCTAAATCGTTAACGAAGTGCGCGTTTGTCGTAACTTCCTGAGGGTCCACTCCAAGCCTTTCTACGATGATTTCCTTCACTTTTGCTTCAAGTTCAACTGACATTTCTTTTTCCCCCTATTTCTTTTTCCCCTAGCGTAGTTTACGCTGGTTTTTACATGTAGTTTCTACATGTACATTCCGCCGTTAACCGAAATTATGTGGCCCGTTATGTAGTTTGAATCGTCGTTGCATAAAAACACGACGGCTTTTGCAACATCTTCCGGTTCACCAAGCCTTGATAACGGAATAATATCTGTAAGTTTCTTTCTTTGTTCTTCTGAAAGAGCTTCCGTCATTCTGGTTTTGATAAATCCCGGAGCAACAGCGTTCACATTTATATTTCTTGAAGCGAGTTCTCTGGCGCAGGTTTTCGTCATCGCTATTACCCCGCCTTTTGAAGCAGAATAATTAATTTGTCCGGCATTTCCCATCAAGCCTACTACTGAAGCGATGTTCACGATCTTTCCGTTTCTTTGTTTCATCATTACTTTGCTAACGGACTTAGTGCAGTTAAATACGCCTTTGAGGTTTATATTTATCACGCTGTCCCATTCTTGTTCCGACATTCTTATGATAAGGTTGTCACGCGTGATGCCTGCATTGTTTACTAATATATCAATTTTTGAAAATTTGTCAATAGTTAATTTTATTAAATTTTCTACATCGGTAGAATTAGAGACATCTGCTTTTGCAGCCAGTGTTCTAACGCCGTAAGTTTTGGAGATTTCTTCGGAGGTAGTTTTAGTAAGAGTCTCATCGATGTCTGATATAACTACGTCAGCTCCCCGCGCGGCCAGTGCAATCGCTATTGCTTTCCCTATTCCTTGCGCCGAGCCTGTTATTAATGCAACTTTGCCTGATAATTTTTTTTCACACATGTTTCCTCCCTCACACCCCGTTCCATGCGCTAAGAAGCATACGGGGTGTATATTCCTCTTTCATTCCTTATTGTGCCAATTCTGAAATAGTTTTATCGAGGTTTGCTTTATCCTCAATATTTAAGGTTTTTATTGATCTGTTTATTTTTTTTACCATGCCGGACAATGTTTTTCCGGGCCCTATTTCAATAAATGTATCTGCTCCGGAAGCGGTCATTTTTTCAATGGATTTAAGCCACAAAACAGGGTTATCTATTTGTTTAACAAGTTTTGTTTTTATTTCAGCTGCTGATTTTGTAATTTCAGCGTCATAATTTGCAACCACAGGAATTGTCGGGTCGTTTAACGTAACTTTATCAAGTTCATATTTCATTGAAACAGCCGCATCCTTCATCAAAGAGGAATGGAAAGCGCCGCTTACATTTAACCCAATGACCTTTATTGACGCATTGCCCCCTGCTGGAGTATTAATTAATTCTGTAAGCTTTAATATTGCTTCCTTATTTCCTGATACTACTATTTGATTTGAAGTGTTAAAATTTGCCATTTGGACAAAATACTGGGAATTGGATGCTTCTTTACAGAGTTCGGCAAGTTTTGTTTCATCAACGCCGATAACAGCAGCCATGGTTCCCTGGCTGTTTTGGCAGGCTTGTTGAATAAATTCAGCTCTTTTTTTAACCAGGCTGAGGCCTGTAGTTAAATCAAAAACTTTTGCCGCGTAGAGCGCAGAATATTCTCCCAAACTATGTCCTGCGACATAGATACAATCAGTAACAGCTGATGGATAAGATTTGATAAAGGCTTCGTAGCAGATGACGGATGTCAGAAATACTGCAGGTTGTGTAATAATTGTCTCCTTCAGTTTTTCTTCAGGGCCTTCGAAAATTATTTTTTTAATATCATAACCTAAAATATCGTTTGATTTATCAAAAATATCCCTTGCTTCAGGAAAAGAATCATAAATGTTTTTTCCCATCCCGACTGATTGCGCACCCTGCCCCGGGAAAATAAATGCTGATTTTCTCATCGTTCTTCCTTAATATAGGGTCCTTATAGCCTTACTACGCCTGCTCCCCAGGTTAAACCTGAGCCAAATGCAACAAGTTCTACTAAGTCTCCTTCTTTTACCAACCCCTGTTTCCTGGCTTCATCAAGAGCAACAATCGTAGTTGCCGCAGACAAATTACCGTACTTATGGAGATTTACGAATATTTTTTCTCTCGGAAGTTTCAATCTTTCGCCAAGAGCTTCAATAATGCGCATATTAGCCTGATGAGGTATTAGAAGAGCAATGTCTTCAATTTTTTTATTGCACATATCGAGCGCCTTATTTGTTGCTTTTAACATGCTAATGACGGCATGTTTAAATACTTCTTTGCCGTCCATCCTTATATAATGCAGGCCTTGTTCAATAGTTTCCAGGGTAGCCGGGTACCTGGATCCTCCTGCAGGTATTTCTAAAATATCGGTATAGGAGCCGTTTGCGCCTAATGTTATTGAAAGGATATTCGTTTCTTCATCAGTTGCTCTAATCAGCATAGCCCCTGCCCCGTCACCGAATAAAATGCAGGTGCCGCGGTCTTTCCAATTTGTAACTTTTGAAAGTGTTTCTGCTCCTATGACAAGAGCTGTTTTATATTGGCCGCATTCAAGCATATTTTTTGCAATACCCAAAGCATATAGAAATCCACTGCAAGCTGCAAATATGTCAAAGCTCACAGGATTGCTTTTAATTCCTAATTTTTTCTGTACCACACACGCAGTTGAAGGAAAAAACATATCAGGGGTCGCGGTAGCGACTATGATAAGGTCTACTTCCTGAGGGTCTATTCCCGCATCTTTAATAGCTTTTTTGCTTGCTTCAACAGCTATATCCGAGGTAGGTACACCCGGTTCAACTATATGCCTTTCCTTTATGCCTGTTCTCTGGGTTATCCATTCATCCGTTGTGTCCACCATTTTTTCAAGGTCTGCGTTGGTAATTATTTTTTCCGGTATGAATGAGCCTGTTCCTATTATTTTGATGCCTTTTCTTTTGTCCATAAAGTTAACCTTGAAATTTCTCCATTTCTTTGGATATTTTTGAATTAATATCTTTTTCTACGACTTCACCTGCATATTTTAGAGCGTTCATGATTGCTTTCGAATTTGAACCGCCGTGGCAGATAATACAGGTCCCGTTTATTCCTAAGAGGGGCGCGCCGCCATATTCCGTATAATCCACGCTTTTTCTCAAATCTTTTAGTGCGCCCCAGAGAAAAGGGAGTGCTGCGATGGCAAAGGGATGTTTTTTTATTTCGGACTTTATAAGTTTAAATAACATATCTGCGATACCTTCGCTCAATTTTAATATTACATTGCCTACAAAACCGTCGCAAACAGCTACGTCAACATTTCCCTGAGGTATATCCCTGCCTTCTATATTACCTATAAAATTAAGATTGCTTGTTTCCAATAAGTCATAGGCTCCAAGAGTAAGTTCATTACCTTTCGTTTTTTCTTCTCCGATTGAAATCAACCCGATTCTGGGAGAAGCTATGCCAAAGATCTCTTTTACGTAAATATTGCCCATTATTGCAAATTGTAAAAGATTTTTAGGTTTACAGTTGACATTAGCGCCTACATCAAGCACTACACAGACTCCTCTTAGAGTAGGAAACACTGTTGTAATTGCAGGCCGGGTTACATACTGAAGGGGCTTCAGTGACAAAAGCGAAGCTGCCATAACAGCCCCAGAGTTACCTGCTGAAACAACAGCCTGCGCGCTACCGGTTGCGACTAGATTTACCGCAACTCCTATTGAAGAGTCCTTCTTCTGACGCAGTACTGCAGAAGGGGCATCCTCCATCGTTATAACTTCTGTAGCCGGTTGAATACTTATTTTTGTCTTGTCGTACTTGTATTTGCTTAATTCCTTACCTATAAGTAATTCATCTCCGGCAAGGACAATTTTTAAACCAAGTTTTTTTGCAGCCAGCACGGCGCCTTCAATATTTGTCGGAATACCGTGATCACCGCCCATTGCATCAAGCGCAATGGTTATATTGTTGCGGTTCATTCTTTAGTTTTTTCTTCCGTTGGTTTGTTTTTTTCTTTTTTAGCTACAATAAGCTCATTATTGTAGAATCCGCAGCTGGGGCAGATTCTGTGCGGGAGTTTGTTTCCGCCGCATTGCGGGCAATTACTGGAATTTTGCGGAAATATTTTCCAGTTTGCGGCTTCGCGCATTCTGCTGCGCATTCTGGTATGTCTTCGTTTAGGGCATGGCATCTTCGTTCCTCCGAGATGAAGTTCAAATTTAGAACTTCAAGTTTTTTAATTTTTCAAATTTTGGGTTAAAGTATTCTTTTTTACATCCGCATTTCCCGGAGTTAAGATTTTTTCCACACTCCGGGCATAATCCCTGGCAACTTTCCTTACAGAGCAGCTTAAGAGGTATAGATAGGCGAATATTTTGCCTTAATTCATCAGTAATGTCAAGTTCTTCGCCGAACTCTTCCAGAGTGAAGACAGAATGTTCGTCAATTTTCAATTGGTGGATGAATTTTTCAAGACAGCGGTCACACTCAAAATATAGCTCGCCTGATGCTTTAAGATTAAAAGAAACATTGTTGTCCAGAAGATTCAACAGAAAATAAGTTTCTATCGGTTTCTCTATGCGATAATTCAAACCTTCTGCCAAAGAACTGTCCTGATAATTTCCTTCAATTGTTTTTTTGTCTTTGAGTTCTTCTAAGCTGACTTTCATTTATCATTTCAAACAGCACAGTATATTAAAATAACGTCGATTATACAAGGTTCCTTCACTTCTTTTTAGTCAGTGTCAACACCTGTTTGGCAATCATTAACTCTTCATTAGTGGGCAACACTAAAACTTTTATGGCAGAATTTTTATTTGATATTATTCCTTGTTTTGTGCTTTTGTTTAATTCCTTATCAATTTCAATACCGAGATTGGATAGATTTTCGACGGATTTTTCCCTGATTATAGGCGAATTTTCTCCAATGCCCGCTGTAAAAACAATTGCATCCGCTCCGTCAAGAACAGCATTGTAAGAGCCTATGTATTTTTTTATTCGGTAACAGAACATATCGATCGCAATTGTGGCTCTTTCATTGTTTTTTTCCGATTCTTCAATTAAAGTGCGCATGTCATTTGATATCCCCGATATCCCATAAAGCCCGCTTTGACTGTTCATTAGTTTGTTTACATCATTCATGGTCATTCCTTCGGTGGTAGCTATATAGGTTACTATAGATGGGTCCAGATCCCCGCAACGGGTCCCCATGATAAGCCCTTCAAGCGGGGTAAAACCCATGGATGTATCAACTGGGGTACCATTTTTTGTGGCTGTTATACTGCAACCGTTTCCTAAGTGGCAGGTAATTATTTTTAGTTCGCTTAAAGGTTTTTTTAGAATTTCAGCGGTTTTTTCTGCAACAAATTGATGGGAAATACCATGAAACCCATATCTGCGGATGCTGTGTTTTTTGTACAAATAGTAAGGCAGGGCATACAAGTATGCATGAGCAGGAATAGATTTGTAAAAAGCTGTGTCAAAAACCGCTATATTTGGTATCCCGGGAAGCAGTTGCTCTATAGCGAGAATTCCTGTTAAATTATGAGGGTTATGTAAAGGAGCCAGGTTAAAACATTTTTTTATTTCCAATTTAACTTCTTCATTCACAACAGAAGGCTGAGTCATTTTTTCACCGCCATGAACTACTCTGTGCCCTATGGCAATTATGTCGTCTTTTTCTTTGATTACATTTTTGAAAAGCCTGTCAAGGACTAATTCGATAGCGGTTTTATGATCCGGAATATTGCACATTTCTTTCGTATCAGTTATTATAAATGCTTCAGCTGAGCCGATCCGTTCTACGTTACCCTTTGCAAGTCTTCTAAGAGATAAGTCAAATAACATATATTTGACGGAAGAAGAACCGCAGTTTAAAACCAAAATGTTTTTATTACCGGAGTCAGGATTTCCAGTCATTTTCGTTATACTCTAAAATCTCTTCCTTTTTGAAAAAATGATATATTTCTTTTTGAGCATTTTCCAGCGAGTCAGATGCATGAACCAGGTTACGCCGTTCATTCGTGCCATACAAATTCCTTAAAGTACCGGGTTCAGCTTTTTTTGAATCCGTCGAACCAATAATTTTTCTTGTATTCTTTACTACATTTTCCCCTTCCCAGACAGTTACTATTATGGGCATGCAGCAAATAAATTCTACTAAAGGCTGGAAGTAATCCTTGTTTCTGTGAATTCCGTAAAATTTTTCAATTTTGTTTTTTTGCGCTTTAATCATTTTGATTGCTAATAATTTAAAACCTTCTGACTCTAGCCTGTCTATGATTTTACCGACATTTTTTTTACCAAGCCCGTCCGGTTTGATTATAACGCAGGTTCTTTCTGTCATTATTTAAGTTTTTCAATTACTGCATTACCCATATCAGAAGTTGTTGAGCTTCCCCCCATGTCATAGGTAACCCGTTTTCCATCAGCAATAACTTCGACAATAGCTTTTTCTAATTTGACCGCTTTTTCGGCTTCTCCGATGTATTCAAGCATTAGCTTTGCTGATAATAACAAAGCTGTCGGGTTAACTTTATTAAGCCCTGTATATTTGGGCGCCGATCCGTGGACAGCTTCAAATAAAGCTAATCCCGGCCCAAAATTGGCTCCCGGAGCCACGCCAAGCCCTCCTACGAGCCCCGCACATAAATCGGACAAAATATCTCCGTAAAGGTTTGGCAGCGCAAGCACGTCGTAAATTTCCGGTTTTTGCACTAACTGCATGCACATATTGTCTACTAATTTTTCGTCGTATTGAATCGACGGGTATTCTTTAGCTATTTCTTTTGCAACGTTAAAAAATAACCCGTCGGTAATTTTCATAATATTTGCTTTTGCTACAGCCGTTACTTTTTTGCGTTTGTTCTTTACCGCATAATCAAAAGCGAACCTTAATATTTGTTCTGAACCTGTCCTGGAAATGGGTTTAATAGAAATAGCGCTGTCGTCCCTTGCTTTTCCTTTGGACATTTTGATTATTTCTTTTGCTTCCGGGCTTCCTGCCGCAAACTCAATTCCTGCATATAAGTCTTCGGTGTTTTCCCTGACTAACACGATATCAAGGTTTTCGTACCGGGATTTTACGCCTTTATAAGATTTGCAGGGCCTGACACAAGCATAGAGGTTTAAGAGTTGCCGTAGTGCAACGTTTACTGAACGAAAACCCGTGCCTATCGGAGTAGTTAACGGCCCTTTAAGGGCTACTTTGTTTTTCTTTATTGACGTTAAAACATTATCCGGTAAGGGTGTACCGAATTTTTCAAGAGCTGTTTGGCCGGCAATTACAACATCCCATTCTATTTTTACGCCTGTCGCTTCAAGTACTCTTTGAACTGTTTCAGAAAGTTCGGGGCCTGTACCGTCTCCCGGAATTAATGTTATATTGTATGTTTTTTGCACAATATTCTCCGAATTTATTTAATTTACCTGCGATTTGGTCTGTTCAATTTAACAAAATAATGTAATTTTGTCAAATATAGCTTATCTTTCCTTTATTAGGTTTGTATATAGGTTTTCCTGCTGCTTTACCATGTAATCAATGTCAAAAGTTCCGTCAATTGAATTCTTTGCGTTTTGAGACAAATTATTCAAGAGTTTTTCGTCTTTCAATAATTTGATAATATTTTCAGAAAGTGCGTCGATGTCTTTCGGCTTTGTTAAAAAACCGTTATATCCGTTTTTAATTATATCATTATTTCCGTCAATAGAATAAGCAATTACGGGCTTTCCGCTTACCAGGGCTTCAACAGCTGAACGGGGCAGCCCTTCCCAAAGAGATGTCATTGAAAAAATATCTGTTATAGCAAGTATTTCGTTTATATCGTTTCTCCATCCGAGCAATAGCACCTTGCCTGTCAATTTCAGTTTCCTGATCTCTTCTTCAAGTATATTTCTTTGCTGCCCGTCGCCAATAATTAAAAAAATAACATCGGTTAATTTTTCGGAAACATTCTTTGCCACTTTTATAAAGTCAATTAAATTTTTTTGCGGTTTAAAAGGGCCTATCGTGGTAATAATTTTGGAATTTTCCTGCAGTCCCAATTCCCTCTTTTTAGCCAGGGTATTTATTTTAATATTACGGTAGTTTGACAATTTAATTCCGCTTCTTACCAGTAAATAATCGGTTTTCTTCCCGATTTTATAAAAGCCGGCTGTACTCATGTTTTGTTCAGAAACAAATATTAGCTTATTAGACACTAATGAAGTTAATTTTTCGGAAAAGATGTAGATGTTCCTTATTAACGGAGTCTGAAAATCATTAAAACCAAATCCATGGAAGGTGTGAACTATTTTAGGGACTCCGGCAATTTTGGCGGCAAATCTTCCCAATATCCCTGCTTTTGAAGAATGAGTATGAACAATATCAGGTTTTTCTTTCTTCAGTATAGAAATCAAACTCATTAAGGCAAAGAAATCATTAAAAGGGTTAATTTGCCTTAGTAAGTTTTTAATAAAGATAACTTTTACATTAGCCAGTTTCGCCGTTTCTTGATCGAGAATTCCGCCGGCACCGGAAATTAAAACAACGTCAAACTTGTCCTTATCAAGGTTTTGGACAGTGTACAATGTGTTGTTTTGGGCGCCGCCCAATTCTAACATAGTAATAATGTGAGCGACTTTTATTTTTTTATTCATTTTTTAAAATTAGTTCCGCGGTTGCTTTAGCGTCAAGGATCGATTCTTCAATATAAGAATATTTCCAGGCGCCGTAACGGCCTATGGAATAAATGTTTTTTTTCTTTAGAAATGAATTTATTGTTTCCAGCGCCTTAGTGCGGTTTTTATCATAGATGACATAGGCATAAGGCATTGAAAGCACCTGGGTTTTAAGAATTGTACATTTATCGTCAATTATTCCCGAGCGCCTTAAACCCAATATGACTTTTTTTATGATTGAAACCCGGCTCGGTTTTTTATCCGGTTTGTAAGACACTTCTACGTACATGGAACTGCATTTGTCCGGTACTGCTTTTTTTGTGAAATTGTGATAGAAGCCCGTGCGGTAAAAAGCAAATTCCTTTTCCGGGAAATAAATCCAATGGACTCCTTTCTTTAAATTCTTATGTTTCACCCCTATATTCACACAGTCTACGGACGTCCATAAGAGTTTGTTTTTGGCGGAAATAATTTCTTTCGGCAGGTTTACGATAGAAGTAAGCAGTTCCGGCAGAGGCATTGTAGAAATCAGGTTATCATATTTGATTTGCAGGCCGTTTGATGTTACGTATTTATTTTCTGCGTCTACTTTGGAAACAGGAGAATTTAAACGCAGGTTTTGAGTTTTTGATTTGATTGAATCAATCAATGACTGAATTCCACCTTTTTCAGGGTAATAAAAGGATGCATTATACCCAAAAGCCTTTTTCTGGTCTGAATACGCCCCGTCGATAACTTCTTTAAGGCTTGGCTGAGGAATAAAAATGTCAATCCAGTCAGTAGTGAGGGCTTTTGTGTTGACGGTCCATAATTTTTCGTTGTAAGGAAAGAAAAAATGTTTTGCAAAACCTTTTCCGAAGGTTCTTAGGATCCAGTCGTGGAATGTTATGTTGCGCTTAAGCGGGCCCTGGTTTTTTAAAGTATTTTTTGCCTGAATCAAGCCGGATATGCATTCCTGGACAACCTTGTCTGGAAGGCCGAAAAGGTTTGCCTGAAAGGGATACTTTGTAAATGCTTTGTTTGAATAAATGCAGGAATTGCGGCTAATTGAATTTATATTTTTTCCTAAAAGAGAAAAAACAAGGTTTTTAGAATAATCATTTCTAAGATGCAAAAAATGCCCTGAATAATCAAATGTGAAACCTCCGGTTTTTATAGACCTGCATAAACCGCCGGCAGTATTTTCCTTTTCAAAAATAATATAATCATTCTTTAAGTGATAAGCTGCAGCTAAACCTGAAATCCCGCCGCCGATTATTATGGTTTTCATTTTATTGAATGCAGAAAGGGTTTAAGTGGTTCATTCGACATGAACCTTGGATAGTATTTTCGCTATCGCCAATGCAACAAATATCGTGAACAAGTATACAATTATTGCGGAATATATATTTACGATTGTTACGATGAATGAAATAAATGACAAAATAATGCCTGCTGTATAAGTATACAAAAGGATAGTTTTCCTGGAGAGCCCCTTTTTCTCTAATCTTAGGGCAAAATGGTCTTTACTTCCCATAAAGGGGTTTATCCCTTTTTTCCATCTAAAATACATCACCAGGAAAGTATCATAAATAGGTATTGCAAGGATTAATATAGGCGCAAAAAGTCCTAATGAGTTTATGTCGGTATATCTTGTACCGAGAGAAGTTGCGGCAAGAATAAAACCTATAAAAAGGCTTCCCGTATCCCCCATGAAGATTTTGTGCTTTTTGCTAAGATTATAAGGCAGGAAGCCTAAACAGGCCCCGGCTAATGCAATACTGGCAAAGTTTACAAATATTTCTTCTTCTGAAGGCAAGCCAATTAGGAAGTTTAACAGGAAGAAACCTAAAGCGGCAATTACGGCTATCCCGCCGGATAATCCGTCCATGATATCTATAATATTCATAGCATTGGTTATTCCTATTATCCAAACTATGGTAACCAGGACGGCAAACCACTCCAGTTGTATGAATTTCATTTGAATTCCGTAAACAATCAGCAAAATACTGGATATGGTTTGAATCAAAAACTTTGATTGGAATTTTAATCCTTTATGTTTGATATCATCAAATAATCCCAGGACAACAATAATGAAGCTTCCAAAAAATATCCCTCTAAGCGAGCGCAAAGTTCCCGTGGGAAGATGTGTAAATAAACGGATTACGGTTAAGCCGCCCCAAAAAGCAGCAGCAATAGCCAGTCCTCCAAGGTAAGGTGTGGATTTTTTATGGGTTTTTACTTCGCTGATCGGATGGTCGTAAATAGATAAAAGAATTGCCAATTTTCTGGATAGAGGTGTAAGTATTAAAGACAAGGCAAGAGAAAAAAGAAAAGCTATTAAATAAATCATTTCAGTTCAAAAACAAAAATATCACCCTTTGCGTATATTGTTTTTGTAAATTCTTTAATTAAGCGTGTACTATTTTTCTTCCCATTTTCGTTTAATGTGGAAGCCGGCCCGCCCTGTAATCTGTTTACTTCGGGCAGATTCAAAAATAAATGCGTGTAACCTTGTTGTTTTAGAACTCCGTACGGTTTATAATGGCCTGGCGATGTATTAAGCAGTTCAGTAAAAAAGCTCGGCGCAAAAGGGTGCGCTATTGAATAATTTCTTTTGCAATAATAACCCCTCTGCTCTCCCCCCAAGAACAATATTTTTGAATTTTGAGGCAAAGTATTATTCATAAATTTCACTG
>JAHIVV010000046.1 GCA_018816525.1 Elusimicrobiota bacterium | reverse complement strand
TTGTCCGAATAATGTATGATGATTCATAAGCCTGAACCTCCTTGTAGACCCGACAGTAATCGGGTTTTGGCATGGTTTTGAATCACACCATTATAGGGAATAGTTCAGGCTTTTTCAATCCTAATTTGGACACACGTGATACTATAGCAATAAAAAATTGCAGTAAATCTTATAAAATGGACGGTAAAATTCTATGCATGAAAAACACAATCAAAGCCTGGTATTAATTAAACCAGATGGACTGGTAAAGTCCCTGACCGGAAATATTTTGACGCGTCTTTCAGAAACAAAATTGCGCATTATCGGCGCGAAAGTGGTCAAAGTCACCAGAGAACTTGCGGAAGAGCATTATGTGCACCTTAAAGACAAACCATTTTTTGAAGCCGTTGTAAAATACATGATGGGGAAGCTTTATGCCAAAGAATACGAAAGGGTAATCGCCATCGTTTATGGCGGCGAAAGCGCTATTGATAAAATAAGAAAAATGGCCGGCGCCACTAATCCGGAAGAAGCAGACCAAACCTCAATCCGCGGCCAATACGGAAGAGTTACCACAAAAGGTGTTTTTGAAAATGTAATCCATTGTTCAGCAAATGAAGAAGATGCCGAAAGGGAAATAAAATTATGGTTTAAGCCGGACGAGCTTCTTGAAAATATATACCCTACTGATGTTATAGAAGCTACTGAAAAAAAGCGGGTTTGGGAAAAATAGGAATTGAGTATTGAAGAGGGAATACACCTGATATCCTTCCAAGCGGATAGCATCAGGTGTTAAAGGGGAATAAATGCCGACATTACTGGAAAAATGGGTTGAAGAGCAGGCTAAATTGATGAAGCCGGACAATATTTACTGGTGCGATGGTTCCGAAGAGGAAGCGCGTAGATTAATCGAAATAGGAAAAACAAAAGAAAAAATTGAAAGTCATTATATTTTTCAGGATTTAAACCCTAAGACTTATCCTGACTGCTATTTTCACCGCAGCCATCATACGGATGTGGCCCGCACGGAGCACCTTACTTTTGTCTGTCAAAATGACAAAGAAACTGCCGGCCCCAACAACAATTGGATGGACCCGCAGGAAGCAAAAGTAAAAATGAGGCAGTTGTCCGACGGATGTATGAAAGGCCGCACTATGTATGTACTTCCTTATATGATGGGCCACCCGGATTCGCCCTACGCAAAAGCCTGTGTTCAGCTTACTGATGTCTCTTATGTTGCAGTAAACATGAGAATCATGACCCGCCTGAGCAAAAAAATAATTGACAAAATCGGAAATACTGAAAATTTCGTAAAAGGAATTCATTCCGTAGGAGATTTCAGCCCGGAAAAACGTTTTATAATGCATTTTCCTGATGAACACTTGGTTTGGAGCATCGGTTCCGGTTACGGCGGCAATGCGCTTCTGGGGAAAAAATGTTTTTCACTTAGAATCGCTTCCTGGCTGGGCCTTAAAGAAGGATGGCTGGCGGAACACATGGTAATTATGGGCATTCAGGATCCGAAGGGAAACATTTCATATATTACCGCCGCGCTGCCTTCCGCCTGTGGAAAAACAAATTTGGCTATGCTTGAATCAGCGCTTCCAGGATATAAAATCTGGACGCTTGGCGATGATATTGCATGGATGAACGTCGGCCCGGATGGCAGGTTGTGGGCTATTAATCCGGAAGCCGGTTTTTTCGGCGTAGCCCCCGGAACATCAATGAAAACAAACCCGAATATGATTCGCACGCTTAAAGCAAATAAGTTTTACCCAACGTTGTATACAAATACAGGCCTGGATACAGACAACAATGAACCCTGGTGGGAAGGCCTCGACGGCCCGGTTCCAAAAAATATACTGGACTGGCAGGGAAAAAAGTGGGACAGCGCTTCAGGGACAAAAGCCGCGCACCCGAATTCCAGGTTCACAACTTCAATTTATAATTGCCCGATGCTTTCAAAAGAATATGATAACCCAAAAGGCGTACCTATATCAGCAATAATTTTTGGCGGCCGCAGAACCCACACTATGCCGCTGGTTGTTGAGTCCTTCAACTGGCAGCACGGGGTATTTTTAGGCGCAAGAATGGGTTCTGAAACAACCGCTGCCGCCGCGCACCAGGTAGGAACCCTGAGAAGGGATCCTATGGCCATGCTTCCTTTTTGCGGGTATAACATGGGCGATTATTTCAAGCATTGGCTGAATATCGGAAAAAAGATGACTGCTCAAAATGCTCCAAAAATATTTTCAGTAAACTGGTTCCGGGTTGACGATGACGGCAGGTTTATCTGGCCGGGATTCGGTGACAATATCCGTGTATTAAAGTGGATAATAGAAAGAACCGGCGCCGGCACCACAGGCGCCAGAAAAACGCCGGCAGGGAATGTTCCGGAACTCAGGGACCTCAATCTTGAGGGTTTAAACATTCCTGCGGAAAAACTGGAAAAGCTTTTTGAAATTGATAAAAAATCCTGGGAAACAGAACTTACTGACGTCAACAAATTCTTTAGCCAGTTTGGAAGCAAAATGCCTTCTGAAATGTGGGATGAGCTTAAAAACCTGGAAAAAGAATTGCTTGGAAATACAAGCAAATAAAAATGAATTCATTTGGCTCCGCCAAAGATTTCCTGAGCAGGTACAAAATCCCTCTTTATGGGTTAGTTGTTATAGCGCTTACAGGGATATATTTTCGTTCAATTATCTCGGAACTGCCGCCGCTTGAAAATCTGCGCGAATACAGGCCCATCCTTTCAACAAAACTTTATGATATAAACGGCCAGCTGGTAACGGAATTTTTCACCGAGCGCCGCACCTGGGTGCCTCTTTACCGGATTCGCATGGATTTACAGAATGCGGTCCTTGCCATAGAAGACCACAGGTTTTTTAACCATTGGGGAATTTCTTTTTACGGCATAGTCCGCGCATTTGTACAGAACGCAATACACCGCCGCATCGCCGCAGGCGGGTCCACGATTACCCAACAGCTTGCTAAAACAGCTTTTCTGACCCAGGAAAGAACCGTCACAAGAAAAATAAAAGAACTCATCCTCGCCATACAGCTGGAAAGAAATTTTTCAAAGCAGGAAATTCTGGAGATGTACCTCAACCAGGTTTACCTGGGCCATGGCGCTTACGGTGTTGAGCAGGCAGCCATGCTTTATTTTTCAAAACATGCCTGGGAATTAAATTTGGCAGAATGCGCAGCCTTAGCCGGTATTGTCAGGTCTCCGAGTTATTTTTCGTTATTCAACCATCCGGAAAGAAACGCATCCAGGTCCGAGACAGTTCTAGACCAGATGGAAAAATACAAATATATCACTCAGGAAGAAAAAAAACAGGCCTTCCAGAATCCTGTTGCTCTAGTAAAAAATTCCGTACCTCTTCCCTCAGCGCAGGCGCCGTATTTTGTTGAATATATCAGGACCCAGATAGAGCAGGAATATGGCTCAGAAGTACTTTACAACGCAGGCTGGAAAATTTATTCCACGCTTGACCTGCAAATGCAAACCACTGCTGAAATAGTTGTCAGCGAATTCCTTTCGGATTTTGATAAAAAGCGTTTTGAATTGAAAAAATCGACCGATCTCCCGCCGGTACAGTGCGCATTATTGGCCCTGGATCCGAAGACAGGCCAGATCAGATCAATGATTGGCGGAAGAGATTTTCGTAAATCGCAATTCAACAGGGCTTATCAGTCCATGCGCCAGCCGGGAAGTTCTTTCAAACCGATAATTTATACGGCCGCAATAGAGAAGGGTTACACGCCCACGACAATACTTGAAGATGCGCCTTTAGTTTATGTTAATGACGGAAGGGATTGGCGGCTAAAGGCAAACAGTACCAGCTACCTGCTTACGCTTCCAAAAGAATGGCTGAAGGATCCCCTGAAGGTTTGGGTTCCGGAGAATTATAAAAGAAAATATTTCGGCAGGGTATTACTGCGCAGAGCGATTGAGTTATCAATGAATATGTGCGCCATCCGCACAATAGAGGAAATCGGGCCTACGACGGTAATTGAATATGCCCGCAGGCTGGGTATTGAAAGCCAGCTTACTAACACGCTCTCACTGGCTCTTGGCGCCAGCGATGTTACTATGATGGAAATGACAAGAGCCTACAATGCTTTTGCAAACAGAGGGATACTTACAAAACCTTATGCAATAATCCGCATAGAGGACAGTTCGGGCAAAGTAATAAAGGATAATCTTCCTGAAGAACAGGACGTGCTCTCAGAACAGACGGCCTATGTGCTTACCAATGTTTTAAAGGGTGTTATTAAGGAAGGTACCGGCCAATATGCAGGCTATTATTTGAGGAGGCCGGCGGCAGGCAAGACGGGTACTTCAAATAATTTTTCCGATGCCTGGTTTATCGGCTATACACCGCAGCTGACTTGCGGGGTTTGGGTGGGCTACGACGATAAAAGGACCCTGGGTGACGGCAATAGCGGCGGCGCAATTTCCTGCCCTATATGGACGCAGTTTATAAAACGCGCGCTTAAAGGCCAGCCTGAAACAGATTTTCCTACGCCTTCAACGGGGGTTACTTTTGTAACTGTTGACGCAAACACAGGATATCTCGCAACGCCCTACTCTAAAAAAATCTATACTGAAGCCTATATAAGCGGCACTGAACCTAAAACCGCCCTGCTGGCGCCCACAACAAACGATTTTCTTCCTGATGTGAAGGAAGAGGAATATTCCGGCGGATTCTAAAAACCTTTCGAGGAAGTTAAATTAGTCATATTCTACTATTGACAAATGTTAATATTTAAACTATACTTTCAATATGCAAGGTAAAAACAAACCATTATTACGGTATTTAGATTCAAGCATTTCAGGGCTTTTAAAGAAAAAGTAT
>JAHIVV010000045.1 GCA_018816525.1 Elusimicrobiota bacterium | reverse complement strand
TTAAACTTAGAACAAATTCTCAACACAAAAATTGAATTTGCTTAACCCTAAATCACGAAGACCTTGACGTCCATTAAAATATGATGTATACTATTTGTGCATAGTTGCACATTTAGTACATATGGGGCAAGGGTTTATGAAATATATCCAGCGTATTCTATCAGCCAAGTTGGAAGAAAGTATTAAGCATAACCGAATTATCATCATTCTGGGAAGCAGGCAGGTCGGCAAAACTACATTGATGAAAATGCTTCAAGATAGTTTCCCGAAGAATTGCCTGCAATTCTATTTTAATCTTGAAGATATCAAGCAGTTAGACATATGCCAGAATATTGAAACATTGAAATCCCACTTAAAAAATAAGGGCGCTGACATTGAGAAAAAACAAGTATTCATAGCTATCGATGAATTTCAGTATATAAAGAACGCCACAAAACTTTTAAAAACAATATATGACTTGTATCCCTTAGTCAAAGTAGTAGTCTCGGGTTCTTCTTCGCTAGAAATTCAGAAACACTTGAAGGAATCCCTTGCTGGCAGGAAAAGAGTTTATGCTCTATATTCCTTGAGTTTTGAAGAGTACATAAGGTTCAGAAGCGAACATCTATATTTGGAATATGAAAAACTTAAATTAATAAAAGATGAAATGCTGCTTATTGAACCAAACAATAAAGGATATTTTAAAGAGTATTTGACATACGGCGGCTATCCCAAAATAGCGCTTATAAAGGACAGGACCGAAAAAATAGAGGAATTGCAGGATATTTATAATTCCTACATACAGAAAGATATAAAATCGCTTCTCAAAGGAGAACATATCTCGGCATTTAATAATCTGGTCAAAATACTGGCATCCCAGATAGGCAACCTGGTAAATACATTTGAGTTATCAAACACATTACAAATAGACAGGCGCCAGACATCAAAATACCTTGATTTACTCGAAGAAACTTTTATCATAAAACTTTTAAAACCTTTTCACTCAAATAAAAGAACTGAAATAAGCAAAATGCCAAAACTCTATTTTCTGGATAGTGGCATTGTTAATTATGGTATAGGCAATTTCAGCAATATTGAAGAGCGGAAAAACCTGGGAAGTTATGTGGAAAATTTTATTTTTAACGAACTAATCAGGTATAAACCTATCTTCTATAATATATATTTCTGGAGGACTAAAGCCGGAACAGAAATAGATTTTATTTTAGAAGGAAATAATGAATTTATTCCCATTGAAGTTAAGTGGCAGAATACCAAAACTCCCTATATCCCTAAAAACTTTTTATCTTTCTTTGAAAACCACAGAAATGTTAAAAGAGCGGTAGTTATAACAAAACATCATTACGCTGAAATAAAGGAAAAAGGTGTTTTAATATATTTTATACCCGCGATACTTTTTAATAAATTCGTGAAAAAATTATCTCAAAATGAAAAATAATTCATCAATTGGATTTCTATCATCAGATTGCTAATAAATACAAAAAACTCCCATTAAAATACGAAAGAAAACTTATCAGTTCCGCCAAGCAAGGTAATTCCGCTTCAAAAGAAATATTGCTTCTTCATCTGACAGGTTTCTTCGTATTCAGATTCTATACATCTCCCTATCTGCCTCTTATCATAAACTCCTTTGATGATATAACTCAGGATTGCCTTGTTCTTGCCTTAAAAAACATCAAAACCTACAAAATGAGATACAAAAACGAGGAAGGAATATTTCAGCCGGTTCATTTCAGCACATATATGTGGAAAGGCGTTACAGGAATAATTATTTCTTCGTTAAAAAATAGGAAGGAAATCTGTTTTTCGGATTTGCCTGAATATTATGACGCTCTTTTTTAGTGACATTTTTTAACGACCTTTTAGCGATACCTTTTATTACCGACATTTGCGAAGTGAAACACGCTGAAACATCCGGCAGTAAAAGAAATTATTCAAAATAGATGGGTTTTAATGAGGTATTTCAGGTTGTTTTTTATGTGCGGAAATTCCAAACAGATGAAAAATAATGCTGTATTTTGAAAACAAATACGTTTTATTACGTCAAAAAGTTCGGATTTCAAACCATTGCCTTTTTATGAAAAATGTCGATTTCTCGACGACAAATTGTCAAAACTCCCCGGGTTGGACTCGAACCAACAGCCTAGCGGTTAACAGCCGCTCACTCCACCATTGAGCTACCGGGGAATCAGTTAGATAATCAGATTATTGGTTAAAAGCAATATCTACTTTATCGCTAATTTCTATGCAAAAGTTTTTTTCAATGAGCTTTCTAAAGAACCTCTTGCATAAAACAAAAACATCAAATTTTCTTTATAATGAAATCTACCAAATCATTAAATTTTGCAGTTTTTTGATAGATTTTATCACTAATCTCTTCAGCTGACTTGAATATTTTTAAATCTTCTAAACTTTGCATATTATACTATATTTTTCAGTAAATATCCCACGAGCTTACGCTCGGGGCATTTAAATTCCTAACTCAAGCTTCGCTTGTCCAATATCTTCTTTGCCTTGTTGCTCTATATAGTCTTTTATCACGCGTTCATTGATTCCAACGGTCGAAACAAAG
>JAHIVV010000044.1 GCA_018816525.1 Elusimicrobiota bacterium | reverse complement strand
CTTTGTTTCGACCGTTGGAATCAATGAACGCGTGATAAAAGACTATATAGAGCAACAAGGCAAAGAAGATATTGGACAAGCGAAGCTTGAGTTAGGAATTTAAATGCCCCGAGCGTAAGCTCGTGGGATATTTACTGAAAAGAGTATTTTTCTGCGGTGTTCTGCCTTCCAAGTATTCAGGCAGGTGGCGGGGCTGTCCTCAATTTGATTTCGCAAAGGAAAAGCGGAATTCCCCCCAACCCCCTTCCTTTTTGCCCGCCTGCTTGGGCTTCGCCCCCAAAACTTTTCGGCAAACGGATTTTTCGGCGGACGGATTCTTTTCCTTGCCCCACCACCCGTGCGCGGAAAAGACAAAGGTACTCCCTTTTTTCTTTACTATTTCCAAATATTTTGGTAATATTATATTGTAGTTATGAAGTTTAAACATAATTCAATTATACCACAATTTAATATTACTAATAAAATATGGTAGAGTCAAGTAAAATCAAACGAATAAGGGAAAAACTAGGTTTGTCGCAAGAGAAACTAGCTCGGCTTGCCGATGTTTCTAATAATACGATAATTAACATTGAGGCAGGGAAACAACAAAACCCCACAGTTGATACACTTAAAAAAATTGCCAAAGCATTAAATGTACCAATTGAGGATTTAATAAAATAAAAATATGACAAACGATACTTTAGACAAAAAAGAAGCTATAAAATCAATTGTTCATGCCTCTGTAGAATCATTTGCAGTGGGTTTTCAAGGTAGACACGAGGGTGAGTTAGAAGATCCCGAGGGTACTTTAAATATGAAAATTCACAATATTTTTATTGCAGTTCTTGGACCAGAAATACAATACTACACTGCCCTTGTGCGTTCGCTTGATAGCTCTTTGGGTAATATGCTAGAAAAAATGGCAATCAATATTGCAAAATTGACTTATGAAGTTAAGCAAAGCGTTGCAGGACCACTTAGCCTTAAACAAACTCAAGACATGGCAGAATTGTTAGAAAAATATAAACGCCGAGAAGTTAGACCGCCGACAACAGATGATTATCAATTTTTGCGTACCAAACCAACAGAGCAAGCACTTGTAACAAAAAGGCATGATAGCGATTATTATTTGATTGATAAAGAAACTGGGGAAAACTTTTTGATTGAGTTAAAAATAGGTGGTGATCTTGATAATAAAAAAGCTCGTTCAGAGAAAGAAGCCTGTCAGATCAAGGATATAACATTGTGCTTGAAGCTTATAAAGAAAAAGCTGGTCTTATTAAAACTTCACTAGATTCAATCAAAAAAACTTATTTGGGATAATCTATATATGCAAACACTTATTAAATGGCCTGGTGGCAAAACACAAGAGTTTCCTTACATCAAGGATTTAATCCCGACTTTTGATCGTTACATCGAGCCATTTTTTGGCGGAGGTGCAATTTTCTTTCAACTAAAACCACAAAAAGCGATTATCAATGATATTTGTAACGAACTCACTGATTTTTACAGCTTACTCAAAACAGAAAACGACAGAGAAGAATTTAAAAAAGAATTATATGACTATGTTACAAATTGGGAAAAAATCCCAAAGTACATCACCATTTTTGAAAATCAAATAACCAGGCTCTATGAGAAATATAAAAAAGATGAGATTGCCAAAGCGGAATTATCAAAACAGGTAAACTCTATCCTCACAAAAGAAGAGGATCGGTTTAATGGACTTTTTCTCAAAAAGTTTTGTTTGGACGAGCAAAATCTATTAGAACAGATTACCTCAAATTTGATTTCAAAAATTAGCAGGACGAGAGAAATTGAAAAGCAAAGAGGAAAATTACCCGAGGGCGATCTTCAAAAAAATATTGAAACCGCATTTAGAAGTGGGTTTTATATGCACTTTCGAGATGTGATGAATTTCAACGGCAATAAATATAAAATAAGTTTGCCAAAAAAAATCGCTAATTACTATTTCATAAGAGAGTTTTGTTACGGCTCAATGTTTCGTTTTAATAAAAGTGGTCATTTTAATATCCCATATGGCGGTATTGCGTATAATACAAAAGATTTTCGCGGGAAAGTCGATTATATATTTAGCGATGAAGTAAAAAATCTTTTTAAAAATACTGTTATCAAAAATCAAGATTTTGAAAAGATTTTTAATGGGTATCAATTTTCAAAAAACGATTTCATTTTTCTTGACCCACCATATGATACTGATTTCAGTAATTATGAGAAAAAATCTTTTGAGAAAAAAGATCAAGAAAGATTGGCGGGGTGTCTTTACGACACAAAAGCAAACTTTATTCTCATAATCAAAAACACACCTTTTATTTCGAGTTTATACAAAAATAAAAAAGGAATAAAAATTGATAGATTCGACAAAACCTATCTCTACAATGTTAAAGGCAGAAATGATAGAGAAGTTGAACATCTTGTCATTTATAACTTTTGATGTCGTATGCAAAAATTTATCAACACAATTATACACGGCGATTGTATAGAGGAAATGAAAAAACTCCCCAATGATTCTGTTGATTTAATTTTTGCCGATCCACCTTATTATTTACAACTTCCGAAAGGAAAACGATTAAAAAGAGCCGACGGCTCTGAAATTATTCCAGTTGATGATTACTGGGATCAATTTGAAAGCTATGAAGATTACGATAATTTTACTCAAAATTGGATTAAGGAGTGCCAAAGAATTTTAAAGCCAACAGGCACATTTTGGGTTATCGGAATGTATCACAACATTTTCCGAGTTGGGACAATAATGCAAAATTTAGGACTTTGGTTTTTGAATGATGTGATATGGGTAAAAACTGACGCTCTGCCGAATTTAAATGGTCGCCGTTTTACAAATAATCACGAAACAATAATCTGGTCGGTAAAAAATAAGGATTGCAAAAAATATACTTTCAATTACGAATTTCTAAAGAAAATGAACGGCGGTATTCAAATGAAAGATACCGATTGGGTCTTTGGACTTTGCAGGGGAAAAGAAAGGTTGAAGGATGAAAATGGCATAAAAGCGCACCCGACACAAAAGCCGTTGAAACTTATCCAACAGGTTGTGCTGACAGCAAGCAACAAAGGAGATTTGGTTTTCGATCCGTTTATGGGAAGCGGAACAACTGCCGTTGTTGCCGAAGCATTAGGACGAAAATGGATAGGCATTGAGAGAGATGAAAAATATGTTGCACTTGCGCAAAGTAGAATAAAGGATTTTTTAAGTACGCGAATATGAAAATAAACAAAATTACAGTCACAAACTTCCGCTCTATAAAATATGCAGAAATTACTGCTGATAAATTTAATGTTTTTGTCGGGCAAAACAACCATGGGAAAACAAACTTTTTCGAAGCGATAGATTGGTTTTATGGCGCGAAGGGCGATATCGATAAAATTCGCTTTATGCGAGATGGCAATGCTGAAGTTTGTGTTGAAATTGAATTTTCAGAAATACAAGACGGCATCGCCAAAATGAAGAATGAGAAAAATAAAACTGCAATCAAAAATCTTCTTGGTGAAAACGATACTGTTAGAGTAAAGCGCATTAGTAGTGATTCAAAAACGCGGAAAATTTTTGATACGAACAAAAACGAATGGTTAGCAAAAAATCCGACTGGTTTCGATTCTGCTTTCAACGACTTTCTCCCCAAATTTGAATATGTGAGTACTCAAATAAATCCGATGGAGATGGCAAAGTATGGAAAGAACACTCCTATCGCAAATATGCTCTCCGGTGTTTTGACTGCCATTTTAGAACAGAATAAAGATTACGCCGCCTTTCGTGAAAAATTCGATGAACTTTTTACCGCCCCAGAATCAGAGGTTAGAGTAAAACTGGATGAATTAAGCGGTAAGGTGAAAGTGTGTCTAGAAAAACAATTTCCTGACTGCAACAAAGTTGTTTTTGAAGTAGCCGAGCCAGTTTTTGAAGATTTACTCAAAAATTTTGATACCTCAATTGATGATGGTGTTTACACCGACGCAGACGAGAAAGGCGACGGTATGCAGAGAGCGTTGATGCTTGCCATTATTCAAACTTATGCCGATTTTCGTCGCGAACATGAAGAAACAAGTAAATTTTTCTTGTTCTTCATTGATGAAGGCGAATTACATTTACATCCGTCCGCACAAAGAAAACTCAAAAATGCTTTGTTGGAATTAGCGAAAGGTGGCGATCAAGTTTTCATCAATACTCACTCCTCGGTTTTAGTTGTTGATGAACATGACGAGCAAACAATTTTCAAAGTTGAAAAAATAAACAAAGAAACAAACATCGCACCGATAACCGAAATTGAAAAGCCATTTGTGGTTTATGAGCTACTCGGAGGAAGTCCTGCCGACCTACTTTTGCCAAAAAACTTTTTGATTGTTGAGGGTAAAAGCGATTTGGAATTTGTGAATAAGGTTATTGAGCGTCATTATTCTGAAAAACCTCGTGTCCAAATAGTTCCCGCCGATGGCGATCTTATTCAAACGCAACGCTCGTTCAATGCGATTGTTCAAGTATTCAAACCGCTTGAAACTAGTATCTACAAAGACAAGGCGGTAATTTTCGTAGATAAGCAAGCGGATATAACTCAGCGCGACACATTTTTAACGAATCATGCCAATTTACAAACCAACGGACAATTTTTTGAATCAACGGCGGCGAGTATTGAAGAATATTATCCGACTACATGGCAAAAAGTAGCCGCCGATGTGAAAAAAATGTCCGGTGATGATAAACTGAATCAAGCCAAGTCCGCAGGAGATGGTATTTCAAAAATTGATTTTGAGAGTCAAATGCCAAAATTATTTGAAGCATTGAGTAAGTGTTGGGAATTAGCTTATAATTAGAAAAGTCCGCCGAAAAGTTTTGGGGGCGAAGCCCAAGCAGGCGGGCAAAAAGGAAGGGGGTTGGGGGGAAGGAATTTTTGCCCGCCTGCTTCCGTTCCCGTTCCGTTTGAG
>JAHIVV010000043.1 GCA_018816525.1 Elusimicrobiota bacterium | reverse complement strand
TTAAATCCAAAAAAGAAACACAAAGAATCATTTCAGACTGGGCTGAAGAAAATATTGATAACTTACCTAAAACGGTTATATCTGGGGATAAAACCATTAAATCAACAAATTATGAATTGCAGAAAACATTTGAATATTTCGTAAAAAAGAATTTAATACCTTTTTATCCAGAAGATAGATCTATAGGACGTGTTAGGGAATCAATATATCGTTTTTTTGAAAATGAATTCAAGATGAAATACGAGGAAGTTCAAAATGAGATTATAAAAATTGCTTTGAGCGATAAAAACGTCCAACATTTTGTTAATGTGATAGATTTATCTAAAGAAGAATATAAAAACGAGGTTATTAAACGACAGTCAGAAATTGAATATCAAAAGGATTGGAATATACCGGAGTCAATAAGTTATACTAGTGATTACGTTGAACAAAAAGGGAAAAAATCCATACTACAACCTTTTTATACCGATGGAAAGTGGAAACCAGAAAACGCTTTCATAGAATATTTGAATAAATCTGAAAAAATAGAATGGTGGTTCAAAAATGGTGACAGAGACGCAACCTTTTTTGCTGTTCCTTATAACGATAGCGGAGATAAACCTTTCTATGTTGATTTTATTGTAAAATTTAAAAATGGGCAAATAGGCCTATTTGATACAAAGTCAGGAATGACATTAAAAATTGCCGGACCAAAAATTGATGGACTGTCAGAGTACATAAATAATGAAAACAAAAAGGGAAACAAGCTTTTTGGCGGGATAGTTACGAACACTGATTCAAAAGATTTCAAAGGAAGATGGGTTTATTTTGACAAACAGAGCAAAGAATTGAAAAATGATGATTTTAGTAACTGGGCGACTTTGGAAATGTAAAAACAAATACTATGAAAATCATTCAGAATAATTATGCGTTTATTGATAGTCAAAACTTGAATTTAGCTATTCGTGGGCTTGGATGGTTTCTTGATTTTCGGCGTTTTAGAGTGTATTTGAATGACAAATACGGCGTAAAAAAGGCGTTTCTTTTTATTGGTTATGTGAGCACAAATCAAAGTCTATATACTTCGTTACAGGAAGCTGGCTATATATTAGTTTTTAAACCTACCCTCTATCTGCCAAAAGGAAAAGTCAAGGGCAATGTAGATGCAGAATTAGTTTTACACACTATGATAGAATATCCAAATTATGAGAAAGCTATTATTGTTACGGGTGATGGTGATTTCTTCTGTTTAGTAGAATACCTCAAAAAACAAGATAGGCTGTTAAAATTGATGATTCCTGACCAGAATCAATATTCGTCACTGCTAAGGAAGTTTATGGATGATATTGTTTTTGTGAGCAGTTTGAAAGGCAAGCTGGAGTTTAACAAATAAAAAAAGGAGGCATTAACCTTCGGACGAACCTTAGGTGTGTCCTCCCATCGTGATTCACTATAATTATAAGCCATTTTTGTGAATTTGTCAAGCGATTTTTTAAAAAAATATTATGACAAAACGAATTGCAGTGGCGGGAAAAGGCGGAGTGGGAAAAACAACTTTTTGCGCGCTGATAATAAGACAACTTCTTAAACACAACCTTAAGCCTATTTTGGCCGTTGATGCTGACCCCAATTCCAACCTTGGCGACCTGCTTAACATAAAATACGACACTACGATTGCCGATATCCGCGATACTATAAAAGAGAACAAAAACCTACCTCCAAATATGGCCAAGAGCGACTATGTGGATATGAAGCTCAATGAAATAATTTCTGAAGGCGAAGGTATTGATTTTATCGCTATGGGCCGGCCGGAAGGGAAAGAATGCTATTGTTACATCAACGAGCTTCTGCGCGGGTTCCTTTCCAGGATAACCAAGCAGTATGCCGTTACTATTGTTGATAATGAAGCCGGGATGGAGCATCTTTCGCGCAGAACTACAGATAATGTGGATGCGCTTTTTATTGTGACTGACCCGACAGTGGTAAGTATTAATTCCGCAAAAAAAGTTCACGAAACTGCAAAAGGCCTCAAACTTAAAATAGAAAAAACTTACCTTGTGCTCAATAGGGCAAAAAAGAACGCTGATGCTGCATCAATTTTAAAAAGTGCGCCTATAGAACTAATCGGCACACTCCCTTATGAGGAGACCATAATTTCCAAAAGCGAAAACGGCGAACCCTTGTCCGGACTTTCTGAAACCGACCCCTATTTACTTGAACTAGAAAAAATTCTCAAAAACTCCGGAATAGTTTGATTTAAAATTCTTTTATTTATATAATAAGTGCGTTCACGTGTGTCCAAATTAGGATTGAAAAAGCCTGAACTATTCCCTATAATGGTGTGATTCAAAACCATGCCAAAACCCGATTACTGTCGGGTCTACAAGGAGGTTCAGGCTTATGAATCATCATACATTATTCGGACAATT
>JAHIVV010000042.1 GCA_018816525.1 Elusimicrobiota bacterium | reverse complement strand
TAAAATTTGAAGGGATTCGAGTTATTTAGTATAATTCTTGAGCCGAGATTTAAAGCGAATGCTGTTTGAAAAGTTAAACCTGTTTTTAGTCCAAAGTAGCTCAAAAAGGCTGATTTTCCCTACGCGTACGAGCGTTTGTTGGCAGTTTGTTGGCAGGCGATGTCAAAAATTGGCAACTTTTGACAACTATTGTCAACTAGTGTCAACATCAAAAACATACAGTTTTAGGACGATAAATCAGGTTTGATTAAAGTTCTAGACGGAAAAGTGAGGACTCTAAATTTTATAGAGGACTATGACTGGAGAGTGTATGTGCCAGTAATGGCACCGTGGGTTCAAATCCCACCCTCTCCGTTTAAAAAAAATGGGTAGCTAAAGCTACTCATTTTTTTTAGGAGCTGGTTCTTTCGGTCTTATACCAGGTGAAGGTTTCTTTCTTAAATAATTTCTTTATAAAATGACCTTAAGTCTCATTTCAGGGCCGTTTAGCTGGGTATTTACAGAACTTGTGGACCTATAACCCACAACAAATTGTATCATGGAATTGCCTGCGCCAATACCGGCATGAAGGTCCGTCAACGGCGAATCATTAATTATGCTTACGCCGATTCCTCCGGAGATAAAGAGGTATTTCTGGAACCACTGGTCCGTTGATAATTTAAGCGACAGCCCCGACAGGTCCTGCATTTTACAGTAGGCAATGAAGGATTCCGCCATTCCATTACCCATCTGTTTTCCAAAAATAAACCCCATGTTTGATATAGGAAGTGTAATATGGTCGCCTGTTTCCTGTTTTTCAGTATACAGATCGTAATCGAATTTGAAACCCCAGGAAAGTTCGTCCATTTTTCCTGCAGATATTACGCTCATCATCATCCCGACGGCGCTTAAATCTTTTGAAATGCTTTGATAACTAAGAGAAGTATCGTACCAGGTGTGCCTTTCCGGCGTTACGGCCCCGGATTCTTCCATACCCTTGATAACAGTATGCCCTTTGTAGGTTACCCCTCTCCTGTCCCGATACATATCAACGTCATCCATGCGGTAATAGTTATAGTACGGGTAATTATAGGGATAATTATAGCGGTAATAATCAGGAGTGTAATAATAATTATTGTACGAATTGTTGCTTGGGACAACAGCTGCCGGCTGGTCACTTTCCGAATCCCCCGCTTTTTTCTTGTTGGATTTAAAATCGTTGTAAAAATTATTGAGCTGGCTGTCGTTATTTGTCTGTGCTATTATAACCGGCATAACCTGCGCCGGAGAGACATAATCTGTCTGCACGGCTTGAGCTGCAGAAACAGCTGCAGCTGCCGGCTTCTGGTCTTCGTCCTGTTTCTGCTGGTTATCTGAAATCTTTGCAAAATCCTGCTTAAAAGCGTTCAACCCGCAAAAAGCAGGCGTACTTAAAAGAAAGAGCGCTACAAGAATCGGAATTAATTTAATTATTTTCATTTTTTCCTTATTAATCCCACATTCTGCCTGCTAGGAAAGGCATGTGGGATATACAGTTAAAAATTCGTATTCATTTTCTATTGTGGGCATAACTTTTGATACCATGTAGAAAAATTCAGTGCGCAGCAACCCTATGCCTTTTGCGCCCCTGATAAGCGCATCCTTCCCTCACCGGCACAGGTATGTGAAGGGGCAGTATTCGCACGCTCGGGTGTCCTCTTCGTTTATAGCAAATGGCTTTGCGGGGTTTAAAATCTCTGATAAGATAAAATTGAGTGAACTCATGCAGATTTTCATTGAAATTTCACGGCTCTTTGGGCCGGCTTTATCGTCAAACAAATAGTTGATTCCGGTTTCTTTCAGCAGATAAAGCCCTGCATTTACTGAGTCCGTTTTATAAATTCCCTTCGCTAAATGCACGTATAAAGGCAATTGAAACGATTTTATCTTTTTTCTGATGTCTTCGCGCGTTTGGAACTCTTCCGGGCCCGCATCATAGAGTTTTTTAGCGGGTATTTTCAGGCCGCTGCCTGTTTTATAATCCACAATCAGGATGGTGCCGTCCTGCAATTGGTCTATTCTGTCTATTCTTAAATTGAATTTGAAATCACCGCAATCCAATTTGATTGTTTCTTTAAGAGTTCTTTCAAGCGCTAGAATTTTGTTAACGCCTAACCCGGCAATTTTAATCTGACGGGCTTCCTTTTCATACCTTAAATACTTTTTTAACCGGTATTCCAGCACTTCTTTCAGTAAAAAAGCGCCCGCCCGTACTTTATTTCCGAAAAATTCTTCAAAATATTCGTCAAACCTTTTAAAGAAATAAGATTCAAACTTATCATCAATTAAAAATTTGCTTCCCACAAACATTCTATAGGTTTCTTCCAGCAAATTGTGCACAAAGTTGCCCACATCAGCGCTTTCAGGTTCGTCGAGCAGTTCATCTTTTTCTTCCAAACCAAGCGCATATTTGTAATAAAACTTCATCGGACATTCAAGGTAAGCGTCAATACTTGTCGGCGAATAGGGATAGCCTTTCAGAAAGTCTATTATTTTGCTGTTTTTTTCTATTTCTTTTTTTCTTGGCTGGATTTCAGCTTTAAAACCAGCTTTCTGTATTGATACGGCGTCAATTTTGCCTTTTTCCTTCTGACGGTTCCATATCAGTTCTTCGATAAACCTGCTTTTTTCCTTATCATCGCTTTTATTTTCATTATAAACCAGATGGACACGCTTCGCGGCTGAAATCAGGCGTTTGAAATGATAATGCTGTATCTCTTCCTCATTTTCCAAACTGTTATAACCCAGGCTCAGCATAATTTCACCCGGAATAAGGGGCTCATTAACGCTGAGCCGCGGTAAAACAGATTCATTTACATCCATTATGATTACATTTTCAAAATTAAGGCCCCTGGTTTCATAAAGCCCCAATATTTGCAGGCCCTTCAGCGGAGAACCTGAAAAAGAAATTATTTCATTTCTTATTTTGCTTTTAAAAATTGTAAATATATCTTCTTTGGCGAATATTTCACTGCAAAAAGACGAATTTCCCAATTCATCCCGGATTGAGAAGAGTTTATCGACGATTTTTAGATTCGGAGGATATTTCTCCAGCATGCCGCTATCCATCAGTTTATCCAGGAATTCTCCAAGTTTCAAAGAAAATTCCCTGAAATTATCTATTTTTTCCCAGGAATAAAACAAAATATTATGTAATTTAACAATAACATTTTCTACTTCATCTTTTTTAACCGTTACACCCATACTTTGAAGATTATCCGCGATTAAACCAAACAATTCTTTTGAACTTTCAATATCTTTTAGTTTAACAAACAGTCGGCCGCTTAAAGAATTGTCTTTTGAGCTGGTCAGAAGCTCCTCGATTTTATGGACAATTACCCTAGTTGCCGAGGAGTCATCCAATAACTTTAGATTTTTTGTGAAAGGATGGTTTAATGCTTTTAAATAGTCTTTTGTGTAGTAATCATCAGCGTTTTTTGTGGCTTGTGAACTAAAAATATGCTCAAAAAGCGAATACACCGAGCTCCTGTGCAGAGGATATCCCAGTGAAACATTAAATTCTTTGACTATTGAGCTTATTTCTGAAAGCAACGGAACAGCGTTGTTTGAATCCGGCAGGACAATTACTGTTTTTTCAGGATCACCGCTTTGTTTTAAAATATTCTGCAGTATTTCGCGCACCAGGCATACCTGCGAATGCACGTCAAATCCTGAATGAACCAAAATTGAATCGGAATCATGCGTTTTAGCGCCGGCTCCGATCTCACAGCCAAATATTTTTGATGCATTTTCCAGAATCGGCCACTCTTTCCGGCTTCCCTGGAAGAAAAGAATAGCTTTATCTTTATTGTATAACTCTTTTATAATAATTTGTTCCGTTTTGTTAAGGTAAAAGAGATCGCAAAACAGGATATCATCAAACTCGTCAAAGTTTGCTTCCTTTATATACTGGGAAGCGAGCATACAAATTATGCCGTTTGAATAGGTTTTGTTTTCTGTAAGCGTTTTATGAAAAGAATTTCGGATAGTAATTATATTTTCAAGCAGTTTGTTGATAGTTTCAGGCACATCATAGCCGATTTCCGCCTTAAACTGAATGTTTTTTAAGGATTCTAATTTTATATTTTCAACGTCAAGCTTGTCAATAAACGCCAATATTTCTCGGGCCCAGGGCATAAACTGCGAAAATTTCTCTTTGCCTTTTAAAATCTCAGGGACGGTTTTTTTGGCAATATTATAGATTGCGTAACTCATATCCAGGTCGGAAGGGGCAGTATAATTGTCCTTCTTCTGGACAATATATTGGATGAATTCGTTTATGGAAAAGAATTTCGGCGATAAGAAACTTTTGCCTGAGCGCCTCGCTAATTCTTTTTTAAGGAAAAGCGAAGGCCTTTTTCCGCCAAATACAAAAGCCAGCCGGCTGATATCCCGGTTTTTCTGCAGATAGTTCTTATCCACAAAATCCGCCAGGTTTTGAATTAAATTCTCCCCAAAATTGTAAGTAATAATTCTATTCATGTTCTCATTTATTCATAAATTTATAATTCCCTGACTTACTTCTAAAATATTTTTCTAGGTACATAATATTTCTGTATATATGTTTTTTGGGCCTTCCACATTCTCCAAAATGTCTCTGCTCGTCAACTTTCATATAGTCCAAAAGTTCTTTCAGTACTCTAAGCTGTTCTTTATTCATAAAGCCTCCCAAATAAATATATTAAATT
>JAHIVV010000041.1 GCA_018816525.1 Elusimicrobiota bacterium | reverse complement strand
TCAAAACCCGCCCCGTTTTTTGCTGAAATAAACAACGAATTTTTATCATTTTTTAACGCGTCAACGCAATTTGGGTGTATAAGGTCGATTTTATTATAAACTTTTATCATTGGAATTTCACCTGCTCCCAGTTCTTTTAAAGTATCAAACACAACTTTTTCCTGCGAAATATGATCGGGATTAGATGCATCGATTATATGCGCAAGACAGGTTGCTTCCAGAATTTCTTCAAGGGTTGACCTGAAACTTGCTACAAGCTGGTGAGGCAGTTTATTAATAAAACCGACCGTATCCGTTATAAGTAATTCCTTTCCCGATTCCAGGATAAGCCTTCGTGTAGTCGGGTCCAGCGTTGCAAAAAGTTTATTGTCGGCATAGACAGCGTCTTCCTTGCTTTTCATTAGAAGGTCTGTCAGTTTATTCAATAAAGTTGATTTCCCTGAATTTGTATAACCAACCAGGGCGATAGTTTGTATCCCTTCATTTTTTCGCTGTATTCTCTGGACCTTCCGGTGCATTTTCACTTTTTCAAGTTCTTTTTTTAACTGGGAAATTTTATCCCTCAGGTAGCGCCTGTCGTATTCGAGTTTGCGCTCTCCGGGACCCCTGGTTCCGATGCCCCCCGACTGATTGTCCAGCCAGATTCCTTTCTGGTTAAGCCTGGGAAGAAAATAATTCATTTGGGCTAAGCTTATTTGCAGTCCGGCTTCGCTGGTTCTTGCGCGGCTGGCGAATATATCCAGTATAAGCCTGGTGCGGTCTATGATTTTCAGTTCCATTAATTCTTCCAGGTTGCGCTGCTGGGCAGGAGTAAGGTCTTCATCAAAAACTATCGTTCTGATTTTATTTGCCCGGGCTAGCTGTGAAATCTCGCGGGCTTTGCCTGCGCCTATTAAAAAAGCAGGGTCAAATTTGGCGCGGTTTTGTATTACGTTGGAAAAAACTTCCCCGCCGGCCGTATTGACAAGGCGGCCTAATTCGTCGAGGAAATTGTATAATTGCTTGTAATTCACTGCTTTGGTCTTTATTCCGACTGTAATGACTTTTTCCATAAAATTTCTGTTATCTCTCCTATTTCAAGATTATCGCAGTTTATCCAGTTTATGTCCTTATTTTTGTTGAACCAGGTAAGCTGGCGTTTAGCGTAATTCCTGGTAACCTGCTGAATCAATGATTTCATTTGTTCAAAATTAATTGTTTTATTTAAAAAATCGACCACGTATTTGTATCCAAGGCTTTTGAGCGCAGGCGAATTTACAATTGCAGGGTTTTTCGTTAAGATTTTTTCTGTTTCTTCTATCATCCCATTTTCAAGCATCCCCTCAACTCTTTGGTTTATTCTGTCATAAAGGATTTTTCTATCCCAGTTTAATGCAAAAATGGTATGTTTTTCGTACTTGCTTTTTAAGCTTTTTTTATGTTTTTCATGCCAGATAGAAATCGGAGAACCTGTTATATGGTAAACCTCCAATGCGCGGATAATTCTATGAATATTGTTTGGGTGTATATTTACTGCTGATTCAGGGTCAACTTCTTTAAGTTTATTATGAAGATAAGCCCTGCCTTCCTTCTTCTCAAGTTCGTAAAGTTCTTTCCTGATTTGTTCGTTCTTTTGCGGTAATTTTGCGATACCGTCTATAAAAGAATCGATATATAAACCGGTGCCTCCGACAAAAATCGGGATATTGTTTCGTTTTTTTGTTTCTGCAGCCGCTTCATTTGAAAGCTCTACGAAATCTCCTGCGGAAAAGAATTCGGTTGGTTCGATAATATCTATTAAATGGTGCGGTATATTTTCGTAAATAAATGCGCGATAACCTTCAATATTCACCCATTTTCCCGCCGGTTTTGCAGTGCCTACGGACAGGTGTTTGTAAATCTGGCGGGAATCGGCTGAGATAATCTCTGCGTTTTTTATTTTTCTGGCAAGCCCAATACTGACTGAGGTTTTTCCGGAGCCGGTCGGCCCTGCGATAAAAATCATAGTCGCCGGAATTTTTTTTCAAGCTCGGGTACAGTTATATTTATCATGGTAGGCCTCCCGTGAGGGCAGCATAGAGGCTGGGCGCAGTTTTTTAATTCCAGAATAATTTTCTCAGTTTCCTGAAAAGAGATTTTTTCCCTTGCCTTTACTGCGGCTCTGCAGGAAGCCCTGATGATTTTTTCAAGCGGCTTAAGTGTCAAAAGGTTTTTGTCGGAATAATCATCAAGAAGAAGATTAATAAAATCTTTTAAGAAGTCTTTCAACTGGCTGATTTCGCCGAATAGTGCGGGAATAGATTTAAAGATTAACGTGTTTTTTCCAAATTCAGAAATCTCAAAACCGAGTTTATTTATTTCTTCTATAAAATTTTTCAGGATACTGATTTCATGGGGCATAAGCTCCAGGGTAAAAGGTATAAGCAGTTTTTGTGATGGAACAAAAGAGGTGTCTGAATTTTGCTTTAAGAAGCGCTCGTAAAGGACCCTCTCATTAGCTGCATGCTGGTCCATTATAACCAGCCCTTGCGAAGTTTCTATTAAAGCGTAGGTATCATGTAATTGGCCAAGTATGTGAAATTCGTTGAATAATGTGGTTTTTTGTTCAGCAGGGTTATAAAGCGTTTGGTTATCGGATACTTTTGATTGGTTGTTTTGAGCCTGGTAAGTATGGCTTAAAATAGTTTGTTGGGAATTCTCGATGTTAAACATTGATTTTTCAGGAGTGACGGTTTTTATTTCTTTTACTGACAACGAAGGGGATGCCTGGCTTGTAAGGGCTTTTCTGACAGTCTGGTTCACGGCCTCGAAAATTTCATGTTCGTCGGAAAATTTTACCAGCATTTTTGCCGGGTGAACATTAACGTCCACATATTCCGGGTTAACTTCAATCATTATTATTGCCATAGGGTGCCTTCCTACAGGGAGGCTGTCCTTAAATGCGCTATAGAGCGCCTGTGAAAGCAGTTTATTGGCAACAGTCCTTTTATTGACAAAAAAATATTGAGTGTTTTTATTTGAATACGAGCTGTCAATGTTTGAAATGAAAGCATTTATTTTGATGTATTTGTAATCATCTTCGCGGTTTATGAGCCCGCTGAAAAATTTGTTGCCGAGAATGTCAGAAATCCGGTTTTCAATTTTATTTGACGGAGGGGTTACAAATAATAGTTTAGAATCTATTTTAACGCTGAATCCGATATTCGGATGCGCCAGGGCTATTTCTTCAAGGGTTCTTACTATATGAGCCTGTTCTACGGAAGAAGATTTCATAAATTTTTTTCTTGCGGGGATATTAAAAAAAAGATCGGTTACTTCAATAGTAGTCCCGTCATTGCGCCCGCATTCCTTACTGCTGATGACTTTCCCGCCTTCTATGATTAACTCCAGCCCCGTTAATGATTCTTGTTCTTTTGTGGTAAGTTTGAATTTGGATACTCCTGCAATGGAAGGAAGAGCTTCTCCTCGGAACCCTAACGTTTGTAATTTCGCCAGGTCATTGAAATTGGAAATTTTGCTGGTTGCATGCCGCTCTAAGGCAAGAAGTGCGTCATTTTTTGACATGCCGCAGCCATTATCGGATATGCGGATTAACTTTTTGCCTGCGTCTTCAATCTCAATATTTATATATGTCGATCCGGCATTCATGCCGGCATCTATACTGTTTTCAACGAGTTCTTTGACAACACTGGCAGGCCTTTCAACTACTTCGCCGGCGGCGATTTTGTTTACTATCTCTTGGGGCAGTAACCGGATTTTATCCATGAAGTTTAGGGTTGGGCAGGTTTATTTCTTTATGCTTTTATCGCAAACGGCGTGATAAGGGCACTTCGGAAAGCAAATATTATGTTCTGCCTGGACTATTTTTGTTTCGCATTTCACAAAATCTTCAGCCATTTTTTCGATATGATTGAAATCGTGATCTTCTATCTTTGTAAAAGAAATTCCTATTCTGAAAGTTTCCTCTTTTGAAATATCCCACATTACCTTACCTTCGATAGTGTTTGTTTTCAGGCCCGGCAGGTCTATTTTTGTGCATACTTTTGAACCTTCTTTTATAGGTATAAATGAAAGCAATCCCATGCCGCCTGCGGAAAGGTCAAGCAAAATTGCGGGAGCAGGGGTAGTTGATTTCCCCAATAGCAATTCAACAGGTTTTGCTATGTTTTTCATAACAGGCAGCCTTACATGTTTTCTTCTTTCATTTCCGTGAGAATGTTTCATTTTTCGTACCTCTTTTTCCAATTCGATATTATTTCAAGAGCTTCTAAAGGTGTCATTTTGTCTGTATCTATCTTTGAAATCTCATCCTGCAGCGGATGAGGACTCTGAAACAGGCTGGGTTGATTATATAAATTAGAAGGGTTAGTTTCAAGTTCAATTAAAATAGTTTTTGCGCGGTTAATTACATTTTCAGGCAGGCCTGCAAGTTTTGCTACGTGAATTCCGTACGATTTGTCAGAAGGGCCAGGGACAACTTTATGAATAAAAACAATTTCATCCTGCCATTCTTTTATGCAGACATTGTAATTTTTTATTCCTTCGACTATTCCGGCTAATTCGGTAAGTTCGAAATAATGGGTCGCGAACAGCACCTTTGGGCCTATCCCATTTTTTCTGTTTTTTGAAAAATATTCCAGCACGGCCCGGGCGATGGAAATGCCGTCCGAGGTGGATGTCCCCCTGCCGACTTCGTCAAGTATAAGCAGGCTTCGCTGGGTTGCATTGTGAAGTATACTCGCGGTTTCGCGCATTTCAACCATAAAAGTTGATTCACCGCCCGCAAGGTTGTCGCTGGCTCCCATGCGGGTGAATATTTTATCTACAATTCCTATTGATGCTTTTGCTGCCGGGGTGTAAGAACCGGTTTGGGCCATTATTGTGATGAGGGCGACTTGTCTTAAATAAGTGGATTTTCCCGCCATGTTTGGGCCGGTAAAGAGTATTATCTGATTTTCATTTCCGTCAATCAAAGTATCATTCGGGACGAATGATTTTCCTATAAGCTTTTTCTCAAGAACAGGATGCCTGCCGTCTTTTATCTCAATTGTGTAAGCGTTTGTTATTTCAGGAAGGCAGTAATTATTTTCCCGGGCTATTTTTGCAAACGAAATGAAAACATCAAGTTCTGCAATAGTGGTTGAAAGAATATGCAGTTTGGCTGATTCGCTGAGTATTGTTTTTTTGAGGCTTGAAAAAATATCCTGTTCGATCCTTATGCTTTTTTCTTCTGCTGTTAAAACTTTTTCTTCATATTCTTTGAGTTCCTGTGTTATGAACCTTTCAGCGTTAACCAGAGTCTGTTTTCTGATATAATTTTCAGGGACTGATTGTAAATTTGCCTTAGTGATTTCAAGATAGTATCCAAAGACGCTTGTATATCCGATTTTCAGCGAATTTATGCCGGTGCGCCGGCGTTCTTTTTGCTCGAGTTCAGCCAGGTACTCTTTGGCGTTATGGGCTATTTTTTTAAGTTCATCAAGATTGTTGTCGTATCCTGATTTTATTACCCCGCCTTTAGAAATATCTGCCGGCGGGTTTTCAGCGATACATTTAGTTACGAGCGTTACGATATCAGGCAATTCAACCAGATTAGTGATGATGTGATTGATTATTTCAGGAGAGGTGTCAATAACTGTTTGAGGGTGTGTCAATATATTTTTTATCTGAGGGATTAAGATGAGCGTATCTTTGAGCGCTATTATTTCCCTGGGCATAACCAGGCCGGAGGATATGCGCGAGATGATTCTTTCCAGGTCACCGGTGTTTTTTAAGAGGTCCTGAATCTGCCTGCGCATTATGCCTTCGTCAATAAAAAATTTTACCGCTTTCTGGCGCATTTTTATTTTTTCTGCATTAGTCAGCGGCTGAAGCAGGTATCTTCTCATTAACCTGGAGCCCATTGACGTAGCTGTGTTATCCATTATTTCAAGGAGCGAATTCTCTCTCTTTTTTGTGGAAAGGTTTTCTACCAGCTCGAGGTTATCAATAGCGGTATTATCAAGAAGCATGTATTCATCTGTTGAATAAAATTTGGGAGGCCTTAAAGGCGGCAGGGCTGTTTTTTGGGTTTCTTCCAGATATTTTAATAAGGCGCCTGATGAGGATACTGCAAGTGTTTTGTCCTCAATTCCGAAAGATTTCAGTGAATTAGCGTTCAGTGTTTTAAGCAATGTTTCTTTTGCCTGCTGGTTTTCAAAATACCAGTCCTCGATAAAGTTAACAGCGCCTAGTGAAGTTAAATCATGTTCCAATGAAGATCCTTTTAAACTTTTCGGCAGTATTAGTTCGCTTGGATTGATGCGGTTAAGTTCCAACTTAGATTTTGAAAGGGTTTTATCGTCGGTGATTTCCGTGAGGTAGAATTCGCCTGTTGATATGTCCAGGTAGGCTATTCCTATCTCTTCGGTTTTACTCTTTATGTTCGCGTGAGGGTAAATTGCCAGTAGATAGTTGTTTTTCTTTGTATCAAGGAGATTGTCTTCGACAAGCGTACCGGGTGTTATTAATCTTACCACATCCCTTTTTACTATACCTTTAGCTTGAGAGGGTTCTTCAACCTGCTCGCAGATGGCTACTTTAAAACCTTTCTTTATCAGTTTTGAAATGTAGGAAGAAGATGAGTGGTATGGAATTCCGCACATGGGCACGGTTTGGCGTTTGGTAAGCACTACTTCAAGCACGGGGCTGGCTTTTAAGGCGTCGTCGCCGAACATTTCATAGAAATCACCCAGGCGGAAAAACAGGATGGCATCTTTGTAATTTTGTTTTATTGCCTGGTACTGCTGCATCAACGGTGTGAGTGATTCTTTTTCTGGTTTCATAAGACTACGGGTTCACCGATAAGCGAGTGAATTTTTGCTTCCTTAATTTTGATGTTTATCGGCTGCCCGATCAAATTTCTGGCTGAATGAAATGTAACAGCTCTGTTGTCTTTGGTTTTGCCTGTATATTCATCGCCTGTGCCTGATTCTACCAGAACTTCAGCCAGGTTACCGACAAATTTTGAATTTTTTTCTCTGGCTGTTTCATTGCATAAATCAAGAAGTTCTTTATGTCTTTTTTCCTTAGTTTCTTTCGGGACATCGTCTTTAAGTTTGAAGGCTTCAGTGTTTTCCCTGGGTGAATATTTAAAGACATAGGCGAAATCAAACTTTATTTTATTTACTGCTTCCAAAGTTAGTTTAAAATCTTTGTCGTTCTCTTTGGGAAAGCCGACCATCAGGTCGGTGGTTATACTGATTTCAGAAAAATGGTAACGCAGTTTTCTTATAAGGCCGTAATAGTAATCAAACGTGTACTTCCTGTTCATGAGTTCTAAAATGCGGTCTGAACCGGATTGCAGCGGTAAATGGATATGATTGCAGACTTTATTTAGAGTACAGATAGTTTTTATGAATTTATCGGAAACATCTTTTGGATGATTGGTCATAAACCTGATTCTTTTAATACCGACTAATTTATTTAATTCTGTTAAAAGGTCTGCAAAGTCAATCTCTTTTATAGAAAAACTTCCCTCGTTTTTTGGGTCCGGCACGCTCATAACTGAACGATAAGAATTTACGTTTTGTCCTAAGAGAGTAACTTCTTTTAGTCCTTTTTCAGCGAGCTCTTTAATTTCTTTTATGATCTCTTCGGCAGGCCTGTATTCCTCCGGCCCGCGGACATAAGGGACGACGCAATAGGAACAGAAGTTGTTGCATCCGCGGGTGATGGTGGTGAAGGTTGAAACAGGGGTTATTTGTGCTTGTTTTACAGGGTCATTTAATAATGGGTTTAACAAACCGGATTTTTTTATAATTTCAGGGAAACGTTGGGCGTCTTTTGCGCCTATGAGCAGGTCAATCTGGGGAAATTTCTGTTTTAACTCTTTACCCATTCTTTCCGCCATACAGCCTACAACGATAACTTTACCGTTAGGGTTATTGGCTTTAAAGTGTTTGAGGTCTCCGATTTCGGTAAATGCGCGCTCTTCCGCGTGTTGCCGGACAGAGCAAGTGTTCACAATCGCAATATCTGCCTCGTCAATATTATCAGTGGGCAAATACCCGGATTGCTCAAGGAACGCCGCAAATATCCCCGAATCAGACTCATTCATTTGACAACCAAAAGTTTTGATATAGAATTTCATGGTTTTTCTGGCTTTTTTTACAGATTTGAAAACCATTCTTTGTCAATTTCAACATTTTCAATGTGTTTTGTGTTTATACCAAGTTTTAATTCTTTTAATTTTTCACAAAAAAGTTCCCCGTCAATTAAATCGATAGGGAGCGCACCATCACGCGATGCTTCTTTAATAGCTTCACGTGTAAATGAGCCTGTAGAAATGAATAAACCTTTATCTGCTCTTCCTTGCATAGCACCTCTAAAATCTCTTATTTGACTAGGTGTTACTGTCCCTTTATATCTTTTACATTGAAAAATAACATGAAAACTTAGCAGACCGCTAATTCTAACTATCCCTTTACCATCCACACCACCATCGCCTGTTTTACCTGTTACTTCGACCTGAATAAATCCACTTTCTCTTAAAAGCCGTTGTGTTAATCTTTCAAATGCTTGTGGGCTTATTGTAAAAAGCGTGTTTAGCAGATTTTGTTTCCAATTTTCTATTGTTTCTATTTCTTCTGTAAATCCTTCAGATTCTGTTTGTTCTTTATCAAATATTTTTTCAGTGGTTTCTTTTTTATGTTGTTCTTTTACTGTTTTTACTATTTCGTCAGGATTGATTGAACCCGAGGTAATATCTGATTTTGTTAAAGCCCAAATACCCCGTTCTGAATTATTTAATAAGCCATATTTTTTCAAATAAGTTCTTGTCCATGCGAGTCTATATTCAACCTCATTTATTGTTCCAGCTTCTCCATGAGAAATTTGTAAAATGTTATCAGGTATAGTTTTGATTTCAAATACTTTATTGTTGATTTCTTCAATAGTTCCAGAACCACCTAATTCAATAAGTGCTTGAATGGTAGGTCTCATCATTTCATCGTAAGTTGGTAAACCATCATGTTCTTTTTTGCGTGCCATAGGGAATCTCCTCTGTAAAAAGTTAATAAATTTATACAAAATAAAGTGTTATTATTCAATAAATATACGTGGCGGAATACCACGCTGTTTTACGCAAATTGTATCCCTTCGACAGAATCCTTGTTGAATTAACTACTTATCAAAAAGATTCAAGTATTCTTTATAAATAAACAGCCGGCCGTATTTGATATTTTTGTCTTTTGGCAAAAGGATACCGATATTCATAAATCTTGTTGCTAAACGATTTGCCCCTTCTCTTGAAAGCCCTGTAACTTCCTGGATTTTTTTGACATTGATAATAGGCGTTTTATAAAGATCTTTCAGCAGGGTCATAGCATATTTGCCTGTTTTTCCCATTCCGGAAATCCTGAGCAGGTCTTTCTCTCTTAGTTGAACGATTTTTTGGGAAGTTTTGATTGCCTCAACTGCTATGTTTGCTATGCCCTTTAGGAAAAATTCAAGCCACTTATTAACGTTTCCGTTGCGGTATTCTTCAAGCATTGAAAAATACACATCTCTGTGTTTCTTGAAATACTCTGAAAAATAGAGTACGGGTTTTTCCAGTATATTCTGTTGGCAAAGATAAAAAGTGATTAACAATCTGCCTGTCCGTCCATTTCCGTCATTAAATGGATGTATCGTTTCAAACTGGCTGTGGATTAGTCCTGCCTTGATAAGTGCGGGTATGTTTTCGTGAGAATAAAAGTACTTTTCTAACTGGCCCATAGAATCAATTACGTATTGGGGCGGTGGAGGAACGAATCTTGCATCAAGAGGTGAGTTGCCTGCTATCCAGTTCTGGGATTTCCTGAATTCTCCCGGATATGCGAAATGCGAGCTTCTTGCCTTGGTAAGAAGGGTTGCGTGAACCTGTTTGATAAGGCGCAAAGATAACGGGGTTTTTTCAAGTTTTTTCAGGCCTTCGTTCATTGCCTTAATGTAATGCAGAATATCATCCACATCAGGAGGAAGTTCAGGCGTTTTTTCAACCTCAGCCTGGAGGGCGTCTGTCAGTTTTGCTTTTGTTCCCTCCACCTGGCTCGAATATGCGGCTTCCTTGTTAATATACATGAATATGAAGAAGTCTATGTCCGGAAGGAGTTTTGTGATGCCGTCCAGTTTGCCTAATAGTAAATTTGTATCAGCCAGGAGTTTTATTATTGATGGTTCGGTAAAAGAAAATCCTATTGGCGGAAAACATTCAGGAATAAAAGCTTTATAACCGCCATTTTGTTGTATTTGTCTGCCTATTATTACCATGGCCCCCCTTTGAGTTATAGAAATAAGATGTCAATATTATATAAATAATGTTGACATCTGTCAATAAGATGTCAACATTGAAGTATCCTAGAATTCCGGGGACACAATTCATCAGTCAGGTTTTGGCGGATTGCAATTCCCCTTAAGCGCTTATCAATCCAATCCTTAGGATACCCTTTTTGCTCATATAACTGTTTCATCCGTTCCTGGGCTAACTCTGGATTTTCAATTTCCTGAACCCTTTCATACCCAACCTGAGCAAGCCATTGTTTAAAAGGCTCAGCTTTCGGGGATGGAACGGACTGAATTATACGAAACATGTTTTTTGTATTTGCGCAATCAGTCTCACGCAATTTGCCATCAGGAGCCTCAAGTTTCAACTGTCGACAAATTGTCGACAGTTCAATTCCGTCCTCTATCTTTACTCTGTCTTTCATTCTAAACCAGTAGTCGCGAGCATTTACACTGTCAGTAAGCGCAAAAACAACATCCACAACAGAGAAATACCATTCCTCGTTGTACCAGACCCGCCTGATCTTCTTGCTTTCAAAAACAACAATTTTATTCTGTTCCATTTCTCCCTCCCTTTCAATTTAAAACTCGTATTTATTTTTATGTTTTTTTATTTGTTTTATTGCTTTGCTGATTCTTTTTTCGGTTACTATTTTTTCATTAAGAGCTTTTACTTTTTGTTTCCGGGTAACCAGGTTCCGGATTTCTTTCTGCAATTTTAGATAGCTGTCAAACCTTTTTTGATCCAGCTCGCCTTTTTCTATTGCACCTTTAATTGCGCATTCAGGTTCATTTGTATGAGCGCAATCTCCGAATTTGCAATTTAGCGCAAAAGCGTCTATGTCGGTAAAGGTCTTGTCCAGGGTAGATTCCTCGGCCCACATTTGAATTTCCCGCAAACCCGGATTATCAATGACAATCCCGCCATCGGGAAGAATTATCAGTTCCCTGCTGGTCGTTACATGTTTCCCGCGGTCATCGTATTCACGGACTGTGCCGACTTTCTGCCTTTCTTTGCCTAGAAGGCAGTTAATTATCGTTGATTTTCCCGCGCCTGAAGAACCAATGAAAGCTATTGTTTCTTCTTTTTTAATATAGTTCTTTAAGTTTTCAATGCCTTCATTATTAACTGCACTTAAAGCGTAGACAGGGGCGCCGGACGCGATGGCCTCTACTTCCGTTAGTTTTTCTTTAAAATCAGAACAGGCGTCAGTTTTGTTGAGCAGGATAACCGGTTTTGTGCCGCTATCGTTGATAACAGCGAGGTAGCGCTCAATGCGCCGCAGGTTATAATCCCCATCAAGGCCGTTTACCAAAAATATGGTGTCTATATTGGATACCAATACTTGTTCTTTGGTTGTACTGCCGATTACTTTTCTGGAAAGTTTGCTGAATCTCGGAAGGATGCTTTCAATTATTGCTAAATCCCGGGACATTCTGGCTATTACCCAGTCTCCTACAACAGGCAGTTCGCTTAGAGATGCGGCGTTAAAACGGAGTTTCCCGGTAAGTTCAGCCCTAAGTTCTCCGAAACTGCCGTGAATGCAGTATATTTCTCTTTGGGATGTTATAACTCTTGCAGGAAAAACCCCTTCGGTTTTTACTTCATTAAAATGTTTCTCAAAAAATTCCTTCCAGCCTAATTGTTTTAATTCCATTGGAGAGATTATACTAATTTAGGAGGCGGATTTGAAGTGTATATCAGGGTATTTGAGCGCGCGCACATACTAAAAAGGTTTTATTGCCTGAGATTTATATTTGAATGTGCGGTTATGTGCGGTTTCTGTGCGGTTATGTGCGCTATTGTGCGGTTGCTAAGACATACCTGGCGCGCTTTCCAGCGCCTTCTTTCTTAAGAGTTCCTTCAGATTCAAGCCGTTTCAAAAGGCGGTAAGCCCGGAACCTGCTTATCAAACAGAATTTCTGGCAGGTTTCGGTATCAATAGAACCGTTTGATTTAACGTAATCAATAACTTTCTGCGTGCTGTCTTGAGCTATTTTAGTGTCTTTTGATTTTGCTTTTGAAAATAGACCTTTTGAAGCGTAAGTGCCGAAAAGTATGCCGAAAGATTGGAAGGCGGTGCGGAATAATTCGTTTGGCAGCCGGCTGATAAGCTGTAACTGCCATAGCGCGATAGCAAAGATAGCAAGTATGATCCAGGAAGAAACTATAAGTTCCCCGCGTTTGAAGCGGGTTGTTTGCGCATCGGGCAGATCCTGAGGTTGTGCGGAGTCGGTCCACCGTTGGAATTCTTTATAGCCGGCGTAGGCGCCAAGGAGGGCGAGGTAGAGGTTGCTCATTAGGGCTGAAGCGTAAATCGTATTTGGCTTTGCAAGCCCGAGAAGCTTTTCCACTGCCGGAAACAGCGTAACCAAATCCCATAAAATGAATCCCGCTTGCACCAATGTCGCCAGCAACGTCAGCAGGAATAACGTCTCCATTCTCTCATTTTTTAAAGTTTCAGTAGTGGCCATAAAAGCTCCTTTTACTAATATTTTTCAACTATTTCTTTATTTCAGGCAAAATGAGGGTTTTGTCCTTACCCTCTATTTGCATCAAGCGAACTTTTGGTACCGGAAGTCTTTTGGCTACCGTTTCGGCCAGCTTCACACTCGTGTAATCCTTTGGAATAGTACGCCAGCACAGCGTTGAAATATCATAATATTGCACTTTCCAACAAGGAAATACCTTTTTCATTTTAGTTTTTATTTAGGGGCAAAGTACGAATTTATAATAGCCAGGGTCATTTTGCGGAATGGTTCGGTTTCGTTGCAAAGATTGTGGTCCGCATTTTCTATTAATTCTATTTCAACAGCGGTAAATTTACTTTTTATAAATTCCAGGTTGTATTTCCAGTCCACAACATGGTCTTTCGTACCTTGCACGACTTTTATCTTCCTAGCTAAAGGATTCCTGGCAAGCATATTCTTGTTCCATTCCAGGAGCGCCTTTACCCAGCTTACAGGAATTCTTCCGGGCACAAGCGGATCGTTTTTAAAGAATTTTACAAAGGCCTTATCAGAAGTGCCGTCTGCCAGGTTCCTGCGCACGCTTTTAACGAAATTCTTTAAAACAAAATAAATAATATTTGTCTGGATCCACGCCACAGGATGCACTAAAGGCGCAATAAGCAGGATTTTATCGAAGATATCTTTTTCCCGGTTTAAAAGATAGTTTATCGAAACCGCCCCGCCCATACTGTGTGATATTAAATGAAAGGGGCCGTGCAGGTTATTCTGCGCCAGAACCAGAAAATCCTTTAAAACCTCATTGTACTGGTTGAAGTTTTCTACACCGGCTCTTGTGCCGCCTGAAAGCCCGTGGCCGCGGTTGTCATAGGCTGCAACGGCATATTTTTGCCCGATTAAATTGCCGATTAAATTCTTAGAAAGGCCGACATGTTCAAGGTAGCCGTGCACCAGAACGATTGCAGCTTTATAATTATCAGGAATAAAAAAATGATAGGAAATATCTTCGCCGCATGACTTAAAAGTCCTGAAAACGTGCTTTACGTTTTTGAAATATAGAGAATAATAGTTTAAATATTTT
>JAHIVV010000040.1 GCA_018816525.1 Elusimicrobiota bacterium | reverse complement strand
GGTGAATTTGGAATAGTTGGAATTCTTAAGGGCAAGAAGATAGCGAAAGCTGTGCGGGAAGGTCTGGTTGTGGCTATCCATGATTCGGGATGTAGTATTCGGCGGTGCTGTGAGATAATATCCAGCCGATGATTTCTGTAAGTTACTATGTCTCCTTTATAATGATGTTCCTGATAGGTTTTGGTTTGGTTTTTCAAATGCCGTTGTTAATTTTGTTTCTTGTAAAGATTAATGTGATTACTATCAAATGGTTGTCAAAAAACAGGAAATACGCGCTTTTGATAATATTCATTATTGCAGGGGTTGTAACGCCCGGCCCGGACATATTCTCGCAATTTATGATGGCAATTCCCATGCTAGCCCTCTATGAACTGAGCATTTTAGTTGCAAGAATATTTTTTTCTAAGGGGACTTGACAGATATATTTTTTTATGTTATAAAGTATACTAAGAAGATAGACATTATAGATAACAGGAGGCAGGATGAGCAAAATTGACGCAAAACTGAAAATTGAATCATTAGCCTTACACGGCGGGCAGGAAGCAGACCCAACAACAGGCTCCAGGGCAGTGCCCATTTATCAGACAACTTCTTACCAGTTTAAGGACACTGACCATGCGGCCCGGCTTTTCGGCCTGACAGAATTCGGCAACATATATACCAGGTTGATGAACCCTACAACCGATGTGCTTGAAAAAAGAGTTGCCTTGCTTGACGGCGGTATTGGCGCGCTCGCTGTAGCCAGCGGGCAGTCAGCTATCGCATTAGCTATGCTGAATATCGTTCAATCCGGTGATGAAATAGTATCTGCAGATAATCTGTATGGCGGAACCTATACGCTGTTCCAAAATACTTTCAAGAAATTCGGCATAAAGGCAACATTCGTAAAATCCAATGACCTCGCAGGGTTTGAAAAAGCTATAACGCCGAAAACAAAAGCTGTTTATGCGGAATCAATCGGAAACCCCAAGCTGGATATAGCTGATTTAGAAGAGATTTCAAAGATTGCGCATAAAAACGGCATACCGCTTGTGCTTGATAATACTTCTTCGCCTTATACTCTAAGGCCTATTGACCACGGTGTAGACATAGTAGTTTATTCAGCCACAAAATTTTTAGGCGGTCATGGAACTTCGTTAGGCGGTATAATAGTGGATTCCGGAAAATTTGATTGGACTACCGGCAAGTTTCCTCTTATTACCGAGCCTGACCCGGGTTATCACGGGTTGAAATTCGTGGAAGCTTTGAAGCCGATCGGGAATATCGCCTACATAATTAAAGCAAGAGTAAATCTTTTAAGAGATTTGGGCCCAGCGATATCTCCTTTCAATTCATTTCTTCTGCTTCAGGGTATTGAAACATTGCATTTAAGGTATCCAAGGCATTCGGAAAATGCGCTTGCTGTGGCGAAGTATCTTGAAAAACACAAAAAAGCAGGATGGGTGAATTATCCGGGGTTGGAGTCAAGCCCCGAAAAAAAGAAAGCGGATAAGTACTTAAAGCATGGTGCCGGCGGTATTATCGGGTTCGGTATAAAAGGCGGGATTGCTGCGGGGAAGAAGTTTATTGAATCTTTGGAACTTTTTTCTCATCTTGCGAATATTGGAGATGCGAAATCTTTGGCGATTCATCCTGCGTCTACAACACATTCCCAGCTTTCTCAGGAAGAGCAGGTTTCAACAGGGGTAACGCAAGATTTTATCCGTTTATCTATCGGGCTTGAGCATATTGATGATATTATTGCGGATATTGAACAGGCTTTAAAACAATCTTAAAATAAAAATATGAAAAACACATTTTTAAGCGACATTGAGATATTTAGGTGAAAAAATCGTTAAGAAATTGACATGTCTGACGACCCTTGGGAGGAGTTTGTCAATTTTAGATTTTTGAACCGTTAAAAATATCGAGTAGGAGCGAAAAATTGTGTTTTTCATATTAACATAATTAACAGGAGGTTAAAATGGCTAAAATTTTTAATGACATTACAAAAACAGCAGGAAATACGCCGTTAGTGAGGATTAATCGAATGGCCGCAAATGCGGGTTCTCTGGCAACAATCCTTGCAAAAGTAGAATCCTTCAATCCGCTTTCCAGCGTGAAAGATAGATTGGGCGTAGCTTTAATTGAAGATGCGGAAAAAAGAGGTAAATTAAAAAAAGATTCGATCATAATCGAACCGACCAGCGGGAATACCGGTGTTGCTTTAGCATTCGTTTCTGCGGCAAAAGGTTATAAGCTGATTTTAACCATGCCTGAAACGATGAGCATTGAAAGAAGACAGCTTTTGAAAATACTGGGCGCGGAATTGGTTCTTACCGAAGGCACAAAAGGCATGAAGGGCGCTATTGATAAAGCTAATGAGCTTGCGAAAGAAACTCCGAACAGTTTTGTGCCCCAACAGTTTGATAATCCTGCTAACCCGGAAATACACAGGAAAACAACTGCTGAAGAAATCTGGAAAGATACTGATGGCAAAGTAGATATTTTTATCGCCGGTGTTGGCACTGGAGGAACTATAACAGGAGTAGGAGAAGTCTTGAAAAAAAGAAAGCCGTCTGTAAAAATAATTGCTGTTGAACCTAAAGATTCGCCGGTTCTTTCAGGAGGCAAGCCGGGCTCTCACAAAATACAGGGCATAGGCGCGGGTTTTGTTCCAGGGGTATATAATAAGGAAGCAGTTGATGAAATAATACAGGTTGCTAATGAAGATGCAGGAAAAACCGCCAGGCAGGTTGCCAAAGAAGAAGGAATTCTAGTTGGTATTTCAAGCGGGGCAGCGCTATGGGCGGCGTTAGAAGTCGCGAAGCGGCCGGAAAATAAAGGGAAGACAATTGTTGTTGTTTTACCTGATACCGGAGAGCGTTATCTTTCAACCTGGCTTTTTCAGGATCAAGCGTAAGAGGTTAAAAATATGCGGCTTACTTTTAAAGGCGATTATGCGCTGAAAATTATACTGGATCTGTCTTTGACTTACAACCAAAAAATAACTCAAATAAAGGATATGGCGAAAAGGCAGGATATTCCCGAAAAATTTCTTGAACAGATAATAACTCTATTAAAGAGCGCAAAATATATTAAAACCGTCCGCGGCCCTAAAGGCGGTGTTTATCTTGCCAAACCTCCAGCTAAAATAACTTTAGGTGAAATAATTCGTTTGATGGAAGGCCCGACAGCGCCAGTGGCTTGTGTAAGCCATTCGGGATACACAAGATGTACCTTTGAAAATAAGTGTGTTTTCAAAGGAATTTGGTCGGAAGTAAGAGATAGAATAAACGATGTTGTGGATAAAACAACTTTTCAAGATATGGTTGAAAAGAATAATCAATTGCATTCAAAACATATTCTCAACTATACGATATAATGAGGTTCAAGTACCCAATATCCTTCCAATCGGATAGCATTGGGTATGAAAGAGGAAACATGAAAGATAATTCAAATATTG
>JAHIVV010000039.1 GCA_018816525.1 Elusimicrobiota bacterium | reverse complement strand
CCGTCCGCAGGAGAAAGTATCAGCTTTTCATCCTGGATTATATTTCTATCCGGGTCGCGGAAAAATATAAGCAGGAAAATAGTTAAAAACAAAAAAACTGCAGCAACAACATAAAAGAACCAGTGTAACCTTGTCAAAATATATGAAGCTATTGCAAATATGACGAATATCTTTATTAAAACGAACCCGTCACCTGCAATTGGTATTTTCATCCTTGCTTTTTCTTCCAGTTTTCCGGCCTTAGAGACCTTACTGCCGCGCCTGCTTTCCACATTTCGGAATTTCTCATTTCCGAAAGTTCTTTTTCAAGTTTCTCTTTATAATCCGGCGCGCTGTTGACTCTGAGCACAATCTCTGTTTCTTTGCCGGTTTTTACGCTTTTGTACAAATCTTCGAAAACCGGTTCATAAGCTTTTCTGAATCTTGGCCGCCAATCAAGAGCGCCTCTCTGGGCCGTGGTGCTGCAGTTAGCATACATCCAGTCCATGCCATTTTCTGCTACCAGGCGGATTAAGCTCTGGGTCAATTCTTCAACTGTTTCATTGAATGCTTCACTGGGGCTGTGCCCATTCTTACGAAGCACGTTATATTGAGCATCAAGCATTCCGGCTAGCGCGCCCATAAGCGAGCCGCGTTCGCCTGTTAAATCGCTATAAACTTCCTGCTCAAATGTTGTGTGAAATAAATAACCTGACCCGACAACGATTCCTAATGCAAGACATCTATCCATGGCCCTGCCTGTAGCATCCTGAAATACGGCATAACTGGAATTAATACCGCTCCCAGACTGGAAATTTCTTCTGACATTCGTGCCTGAACCTTTTGGAGCAACCATTATTACATCAATATCAGCCGCTGGAATTACTTTTGTCTGCTCTTTATAGACTATTGAAAAACCGTGCGAAAAATAGAGCGCATCGCCTTTTTTAAGATGAGGTTTAATATTCGGCCATTGGATCATTTGGCCTGCGTCTGAAATAAGATACTGGATTATTGTCGCTCTTTCTGCGGCCTCTTCAAGGGTAAATAAAGATTTTCCCGGGACAAAACCGTCGTCTATGGCTTTTTGCCAATAAGCTTTCTCTTCAGGCCTCTGTCCGATGATTACGTTTACTCCATTATCTCTCATATTCAGCGCCTGGGCAGGCCCCTGAACCCCATAACCTAATACGGCAATTGTTTCTGATTTAAGAATTTCCTGGGCTTTCTTTAAAGGAAATTCATCTCTGGTAATGACTTCTTCCATCGTACCGCCAAAATCAATTTTCACGTCTGTGTCCTCCTAAATTAAATTTTAAATTTTTTTCTAAAAAAATCAACCCCTGGCCATAGCGACTATACCGGTCCTGACCATTTCTTTTATGCCGAACGGCTTCAACATGTCTATCAGGGCCTGGATTTTTTCTTCATCCCCGGTAATCTCAACCATAAGGGTTTCATGGCAGACATCGATAATGTCCGCACGGAAAATATCGACTATCTGCAGAATCTCCGGCCTGTTCGTCTTGTTGGCCTGTACTTTTATTAAAGCCATGTCTCTTTCAATATGTTTGGTTTCCGAATACTCAAATACTTTTATAACATCAACCAGCTTATTAAGCTGTTTTTCTATTTGTTCTAAAATTTTCACGTCTCCCCGCACCGCTATAGTCATTCTTGAAACACTCGGGTCATCCGTTTCGCCAACCGCGAGAGAATCTATATTGTAACCTCTGGCTGCAAAAAGGGTAGCAATCCTGGCTAATACACCTGATTTATTTTCAACTAAAGCTGATAACGTATGTCGCATTTCTTCCTCCTTAATACCCCATGCTAGTCGCTTGGAAGACTATGGGGTACATTCCTTTCTAAGCGAAACCTGTAATTATTTCATGAAGAGCTGCGCCTGCCGGAACCATGGGAAGCACGTTCTCTTCCTGTTCTACTATAAAATCTAAGACAACAGGTTTGTCTTTGACTTTCAATGCCTTTTCTAAAGTAGCAATAACCTGGTCTTTTTTAGTAGCTCTATAACCTTCGGCACCGTAAGCCTGTGCCAATTTCACAAAATCCGGGACAGGCCTTTCCGACTGGGTAAATAATTCAACAGCAGAATACCTGTGTTTATAAAACATCTCCTGCCACTGGCGCACCATGCCTAAATGAGCATTGTTTAATATGCAAACAACCACATTCACTTTATTAATAACAGCTGTAGCAAGTTCCTGAACATTCATTTGGAATGAACCGTCACCGGATATGTCAATAACTATCTTTTTTGGGTTGCCGAATTTTGCTCCGATTGCCGCCGGAAAACCATAACCCATCGTACCCAGCCCGCCGCTGGAAATAAAATACCTGGGGTGTTTCGGTTTATAGAATTGAGCCGCCCACATCTGGTGCTGCCCTACTTCTGTGGTAACAATAGCGTCGCCGCCGGTCAATTCTGTTATTTTTTCAATGACAAACTGCGGCCTCAATTTGGAATCATCTTTGTAGCCAAAAGGTTTTTCTTTTTTCCACTGATTGATCTGTTTAAGCCATTCAGTATGTTTTTTCTTGTTGACCTGTTTAACAAGTTCAATCAAAATATTTTTTGCATCTCCCACCACTGGAATATGAGCGGCGACATTTTTCGAAATGCTCGTGGGATCAATGTCAATATGCGCAATGGTTTTTGCTTTCGGCGCAAAACCGGAAAGCCGGCCGGTACACCTGTCATCAAAACGCGAACCAACGGCAATTATCAAGTCAGCATTCTGCATTGCGTGATTAGCCCAATACATTCCATGCATACCGAGCATTCCAAGATTAAGTTCATTGTCAGGAGGAAACGCGCCCAAAGCCATAAGAGTGGTTGTCACAGGAATATCCGCTTTATCCGCAAGTTCAAGAAGACATTCGCTTGCGTTCGCAATTATTACACCGCCGCCGACATAAAGGACAGGCCGTTCAGCTGAATTTATAGCATCAGCAAGTTTCTTTATCTGGAAAGGATGCCCTTTCAACGTAGGTTTATAGGACCTTATTTCAACTTTTTCTTTCCAAATAAATTCGGTTGAATTCCGCTGGACATCCGCCGGGATATCGATTAATACAGGTCCGGGCCTGCCGGAGGATGCTATATAAAAAGCCTGTTGGATTGTTTCAGCAAGGTCTTTGACGTCTTTAACTAAAAAATTATGTTTGGTGACCGGGCGCGTAATACCCGTGGTATCCGCTTCCTGAAACGCATCATTTCCGATAAGATGAGTCGGTACCTGACCGGTAAAAGCAACTAAGGGAATTGAATCCATATAAGCTGTTGCAAGGCCGGTAACAAGATTTGCTGCGCCAGGACCTGAGGTAGCAACACAAACACCCACTTTTCCCGTAGAACGCGCATAACCGTCTGCCATATGGGCTGCGCCCTGTTCATGCCGGGTAAGAATAAATTTTATACCCGAATCATATATGGCGTCAAATATCGGCAGGATCTGCCCGCCTGGTATTCCAAACATTATCTCCACATTTTCTTTTTTTAGCGATTCAATAAATATTTCTGCACCTGTTTTATCCATACCTCACCTCTTCTACCTCAACACCGCACCTTTGCTTGCTGAAGTAACCATTTTTGCGTATCTTGAAAGATACCCGATTTGAAACTTTTCCGGAGGTTTCTCCCATTTTGCCATTCGGGTACCAATTTCTGTATCTGTCAGTCTTACATTGAGTTGTCTTTTAGGAATATCAATGTTAATAGTATCTCCATCCCTGATTATAGAAATTTCTCCCCCGGATGCCGCTTCCGGACTGATATGCCCGATACAGGGGCCGCGGGTACCTCCGGAAAATCTTCCATCGGTAATAAGCGCCACGGAATCTGCCAGGCCCATGCCCTGGATTGTACTTGTCGGGCCTAACATTTCTCTCATGCCGGGACCGCCTTTCGGGCCTTCAAAATTAATTACGACAACATCGCCGGGTTTTATTTTCTTGCCAAGGATCGCAGCCATTGCTTTTTCTTCCGAATTAAATACTTTTGCTTT
>JAHIVV010000038.1 GCA_018816525.1 Elusimicrobiota bacterium | reverse complement strand
TCTTCCATGGGGCACATAGGCAAACGGAGTTCATCGGAACAAAGCCCCATCAGGCCCATAGCTGTTTTTACGGGAATAGGGTTTGTTTCAATAAACATCGCTTTGACTAACAGGAAAAGCTTGTAATGAAGGGTTTGCGCTTTTTTTATGTCGCCTTTATTAAACGCTTTGACCATTTCAGAAACGTCTTTTGGCACTATATTTGCCACTACTGAAATTATCCCGGTACCTCCGATGGAAAGCAGTGGAAGTGTTAAAGCATCGTCCCCCGACATTAAGTCAAGTTTCGGGCAAAGCATATGTATTGTTGTCATTTGTCCGAGCGATCCGCTTGCTTCCTTGACTGCCACAATGTTTTTACAGTCTTTAACAAGTTTAGCGAAAGTTTCAGGCTCAATGTTTACCGCGGCCCTCGATTGTATATTGTAAATCATTATCGGAATATCAATTTCGTCGGCTATTTTTTTGAAATGATAATAAAGGCCCTTCTGAGTAGGTTTGTTGTAGTAAGGTGAAACAATCAGGGCGCCGTCTGCGCCGTGTTTTTTTGCATAGGCCGTGAGTTCGATGGCTTCAGCCGTGCTGTTGGACCCTGTTCCGGCGACAACTTTTACTCTGCCGTCAACGCATTTTACGACCGTCTCAATTACTTTTTCATGTTCTTCATAATTTAGTGTAGGGGATTCGCCGGTAGTGCCGCAGGGCACGATGCCGGAGGTTCCATTTTTTATCTGAAACTCTACAAGTTCTTCCAGTTTTTTGTAATCAACTTTATTGTTTTTGAATGGTGTTACAATTGCCACATAAGACCCTGCAAACATTTGCTACCCCCTAAATCGAGATTTTAGAAACTGCTCCAACCGGTGCCGGCACAATCGTTGTGAGTGCATTCCACCCAAATATTGCCCCAGCCGACATTGCCGTCGTTTTTATTATACTGCCAATTGCCTGCATCCGAATTTCCTACAACAGTTCCGTTTGTAACGGTATTTGATGCGGCATGATATGGCGGAAGCGCACAGTCCGGTATAGCCTTTAAGTATTTTGGTACAAGACAAGCAAGGTTATCATAAGGGTAAAGGCCGTCATTGTCGCTGTAATATATATTCAAAGTGCTTCTCAACGTAGCTAAATTGCCTTTTGTTTTTCCTTCCTTGGCTTTTGTTAAGAAAGTAGGAATTTTTGGTGCCAACACCGCAGCCAGTATACCAAGTATTACTACTACAACCATAAGTTCAATTAAAGTGAACCCACGGGATCCGGGTTTTTTAAATTTAATTACCATGGAATCCCTCCGTTTCATTGAGTTTAATCGCATCTTTTTTACATACGCTGCGGCAAATCCCGCATCCGTAACAATTTTGCGTATTTATCGAGGATTTTTTTGATGCACTGTCAAAATTTATTGCGCCGAACTGGCACACTTTTGCGCAAGCCTTACAACCGCTGCATAACCCGGGATTTATCTGTGCAATATATTCGGCTTTGAACATAACAGGGATTTTATGGCCGACTGTCATACGCATAGCCGAGCAATCTAAAGCATTACAGTTGCAAATTCCCCCGATAAAAGGCGTATGAAAAGTCCAGACCGTATGGCATAACCCTTCTTTTTCATATTCTTCAAATAATTTTAAAGTATCCTCTTTACTTAACACTTCCAGCTCTTTATTGTCCGGCCCGAAGAGATAACTGGGGTCAATGTTTTTTATTATTTCAGTCATCTGCCCGCCGTTTGGCGCAAGGCTTACCCCGTAACAATATCGCTGGTTGCGAAGGCCTAATTTGCCTTTCCTGCATATACATTCAAGCCGGACAATTGAAGTTACGAAATTAAAAATGTTTTGTATATCTTCAATAGGCACTACCTGCCCGAAATGGATTTCTTTCTGGTTTCTTGTGATTCTCTTTGAAATAGCATTTTTCAGTGCCCGTGGTAATTTTTCAAGCTGGCCTGCTTTTTCAACATCCTGGAACGTTTTCTCGGGATGTTGAAAAAAATCCTCAACAAATTTTCTGCGTTTAATATCGCTTAAAAAATCTTCAGAGTAGTTTTTAGCCTGCAAATACCACTTCTTGCCTTCGCCGTGTGTATGGCAGAATTCACACATTTTTACCTTCTTAATCCCGCATTCTGCCTGCTTGGAAAGGCATGCGGGATATTTCCTTCGAAAATAACTTCCGCCTTTCCTTCTAATTGCAGGCCGTATATAGGAATAAGCAGATTTTCTGTTTTACTTCGGCTGAAATAAACGTTAAGTTTTTCGCCTCCGGATGTTACTAATTTTACCGGGGATTTTACCATTTTTTTTAAGCCCGCAATAATAGCGCCGGCCACGCAACCTGTGCCGCAGGCGTAGGTTTCTGCTTCGACGCCGCGTTCATAGGTGCGTATTTTTATTGTATGTTCGTCGATTACTTTTATAAAATCAACGTTGGTCCCTTCAGGAGTAAATTGCGTATGATTTCTTATAAGCCTGCCAATAGAGGCAATATCAACTTGTTCAATGTTTGGTGAGAGAATAACCGCATGAGGCACGCCTGAATTTACGCTTGAAACATGAATTTCCCTGCTTTCAATCCTTAGGTTCATATCCAGTTTGATATCTTTTGGTTCGGTCAGAGTTATTCTTACTTTAAAACCATTGACTTTTGCTTTGATTATACCGGCGCCGGTTTCAAATTTCATTGTTTTGCCGGAGATTTTATTGGCATAAGCAAATAAAGCAGCGCATCTAGCCCCATTTCCGCACATATTTGCCTGGGACCCGTCAGAATTAATAATAATCATTTTAAAATCTGCGGTGGTTGAGGATTCTATTAACAATATGCCGTCCGCGCCTATCGAGAAATTTCTTCTGCATAGGCCCTGAGCAAGTTTTGAGTAATTTTTTTTAATCACTTTTTTTCTATTGTCAAAAACTATAAAATCGTTTCCTGCCGCCTGCATTTTTACGAATTTTATAAATCTCATTTAATGCTCCAATTACGGATATCGTCAAAAAATTATTGTTTTGTCCACTAAACTTATCAAGTCCGCTATGGACTTGCCCGGGACAGGCTTATTCTTACTTTCTTTGGCAGATTTTAGCAAATATTCCATATCTTTTCCAAGAGCGCTGATTGCGTCAAAACCATAAGTGGCCCCGGCTCCTTAAACTCCTTGAAAGAACTTGTGGTAAAAACCTGCCTTTATATTAAATCTTTATACGTTTCGCGTTTTCTTATTATTTTCCAGCTATTTTTATCAACCAAAACTTCTGCTGCTCTTGGCCTTGAATTATACTGCGACGACATAGAAAAACCATAAGCGCCTGCGCACATAATGGCAATTAGAGCGCCCTGTTTGATATCAGGCAAGTGTCTTGTTTTGCCGAAAAAATCAGCTGTTTCGCATATAGGCCCTACTATGTCAAACACTTTTTTACTTCCCGGAATTTGCCGTACCGGCAGGATTTCGTGGTAAGCTTCATAAAGCGCAGGCCTTATTAAATCGTTCATGCCTGCGTCAACAATCAAAAAGTTTTTATGTCCGCTCTTTTTAGTAAATGTAACTTTTGTTATGAGCGAGCCGGCATTGCCGACAATATATCTTCCTGGCTCAAGAATAAGTTTTACATTCAAGGGTTTCAGCAGAGCAAGTACTTCTTTTGCAAGAGCGCCAGGCGCAGGCGGGATTTCGTTATGATATTTAATACCTAAGCCGCCGCCGATATCTAAATATTCAATGTTTATCCCTGCGTGTTGAAGTTTGATAAAAAGTTC
>JAHIVV010000037.1 GCA_018816525.1 Elusimicrobiota bacterium | reverse complement strand
CAGCCAGGGTCTCGTATTTCTTTGATTCAATATCATAGGAAAAGATCCTGCCGCCTTTAGCATCCATATATAAGGAAGCGTCATGCAGGCAGGCGGTGGCGGTATAAATGGTTTTATTGCCGTCAAAAGTAAGAGAACGGTGGATCTTGACCTCATATTTTTCAGCAATCTTGCTGTAGCCAAGGGATTCGTATTTCTTTGTAGCCGGGTCAAAAGTATAAAAAATATCATTATCAAACGCCGCCAGGCCGCAGAAAAGTTTTTTGTATTTTTCAATATAAAGCAGGCAGTCAAAACCGACCCTGTTCCTGTACATATCCGGGTCGGCAACCGACCTTTTGTATTCATCCGCGCCCAAGTCTCTTTCTGTTTTTAAATCACGCAGTACATAACGTTTTACTTTCATTTGATTCCTCCCGTAATTAATCTAGCTTACATTCCCATAAATAGCAGGAACGCTTCGGATTATCCGATTCGGCTATATAAATAGTATTACCTGCTTATGCAGTTGTTGCCAGTATATACCATATGTTGATTAAGAAGTCAGATTTTTTACATGAACAGGGTCAATCATCAGAGATTGCTGTACCAAACGATAAAACAGCATCCCATGGGATTTGGATGTTCTACGATTAAAACGAAACGTAAATTCATCCAAATAATAATTAAGATGTTGAACACATGCTTCTTCAGAATTAAATCGTTTTTCAAAGTCCATGATATTTCGTGGGTAGTTTTCCATACCCCTATATACTACATATTGTAGTTACTGGTGTCAACTGCATAAGCAGGAACATTTTTTACCTATTTTACATGGTCCATGAACAATACAGCCATGAGACAAGGAAGAGTTATTATCTACATAAACTGAAGTATTCTGCAACGCATGAACAATAACCCTGTCCTGGACATTGCAGTTAGCTCCGATAAATATCGAACTTTTTGGTTCATCCGCCCTGATTACAGCATCGGGCCCGACAAAAACCTGTTTTCCTATTTTTACGTTTCCGATAATTACTGCCGTAGGATGAACGAATGCTGAAATATGTATTTATGGACACACTCCATCAGGATTTTTGCTAATCATTTCCTGTTTTTCCCTGCCCCGTTTTTTTATTTCCAATAAACGAAAGAATAACTGAAATACTTAGCACTACCGCTATGAATCCAAGTGAAGCAGTTATCGATATTTTATAAACATCAGCAAGAATCATCTTAACACCTACAAAAGAAAGCACCAATGAAAGCCCGTACTGAAGATATTTGAACATCTGCATACAGCCCGCTAAAGCGAAGTAAAGAGCGCGCAACCCGAGTATCGCAAATACATTGGCGGAGTAGATAATGAAAGAATCCGTTGAAATAGCAAGAGCTGCAGGAATAGAATCAACCGCAAAAATAATATCGGTTGTTTCTATAACTAAAAGCACAAGAAAAAGAGGCGTCACAAGGCATTTGCCGTTACTTTTTACAAAAAAACTGCCGTTTACATATTCGTCAGATACCGGGAATATCTTTTTAAACACTTTTAACACAATATTATTTTCCGGATGTATTTCCTTGTTCTCTTCAAACCACATCTTGACTCCTATATAAACAAGCAATCCACCGAATAAATATATCATCCAGTGAAACTTGGCTATCAAGGCAACTCCTGCAACAATAAAAACCGCTCTCATCACAAGTGCACCGATTATTCCCCAGAAAAGTATTTTATACTGGTACTCAGCTTTAACTCCAAAATAAGAGAAAACAAGCAGGAATACAAATATATTATCTACACTTAGAGACCGTTCAACGATATAAACGGTCAAAAACTCAAGAGCTTTCTCACTTCCTTTAAAATAATATAATCCGCCATTAAATACCAAAGCCACCGCTATCCAGATTATACTCCATACCAATGACTCCTTTATGCTTATGGCCCGGTTTCCTTTATGAAACACACCCAGGTCCAGCATCAGCATAATCACAACAAATACATTGAAAATAATCCAAGTTGATGTTAACATTTCTTTTCTGTTCCTTGTTTATTTTGATCATTTGTTTGTAAAGAAGATGAATCAGGTTTATTGTCCGCAATAACCTGGCTGATAGCAGACTTTTTTAATTGTATTTTTGCATTGTCATCTATTTTAAGTTCAACTATATCAATTTTTATACCGGTTACAGTACCATAAATACCGCCTGCGGTTACCACCTTATCACCTTTCTTTAAAGCAGCAATCATTTTTTTTCGTTCTTTTTCCTTCCTCTGTTGCGGCCTTATCATTAAAAAATAGAAAATAAAAAAAATCATTATTAGCGGTAAAAAACCGCCTAAATCTTCCATTGTCCCTCCGTTATATTTTCCATATAAACTTGCGCTTGTTAAAATTGCATTGACTTATGTTGCATCAATGGGTTGTTCTCTGCTACAGTGTTTACAAATTATTGCGTCTTCTTTAATGATTTCTGCACAGTAGCGACATTTTTTAGTATAGCCCGCAGACACTCTGGCTGGAAGTACTGCGAGAATCACAATAAGTAATGGAACAATTGCACACAGTAAGAACCACAAAACAGGATTATACCCTTTTTTTCTGGATATAATACTGCCTATAATACCCGCAATAGTAAGCAGAATAACATATCTAACCAATTGGATTTTCTAATTCTTATGATTATTCGTTCATTTTACCCTGTATATCACCCACTCCAATAAATGGTATTGCCCCGCTGCCTGTAACCTGGGGCAGTATTCCGTTCCATTTATCTATCGCCTTAAGATTTGCTTCTATTTTTCTCAGCTCTATAAGGTCAGTCGAAATATTCGCTCTCTGGAGTCTCAGGGATTCGGCCTCTGCTCTTGCTGACGTAATTTTCTGTTCTGCTTCTATCTTTATCCTCTCTAAGTCTCTTTTTGCCTTCAAAGCAAGTTGTTCTGCTGTCTGCTTTGACTCAATAGCTTCCAAATATATTTTGGAGAAGTTAAAGCCAACTATAGAAAACGCATCAACCGCTATATTGTAAGGCATGAGTCTTTCGGCAAGGTTTGCTCTCATTGCTTCGCTTACCAACGGCCTCTTTGTGATAAGCTCTTCTGCTGAATAGTTGGCTGTCACAGCTTTTACCACTTCCTGCACTGCAGGATCTATGATGCGCTCTTTAAATTCTACGCCGATGGACTGATAGACAAGATTTGCCTTATCTGGAATTATATGATAGTTAAGGGCAACTTCCGAACTCACTTCCTGAAGGTTGGACGATGAAGCAGCTGCGCTTGTCAAAGATTTCTGAACCTTTACATCCACTATGGCAACATTCTGCACTAGAGGTATCCTGAAATGCAGTCCTTCTCCAAGTACAGTCTTCTGAACAGCGCCAAAATTAAGGACAACCCCCCTCATACCCGGCCCAATCTGAACCCATGGCGTTAAATACATAAAAAACACCAGAATACCTATACCAATAATCACAAACCGCATGGAACCTTTCTTCATTGCAGACTGTATTTTCTCTTTTGCCCTATTTATGCTCTCATTTATATCATCTTCGTACATTTTCCTGCCTCCTTATGTTTAAGCTAATCTTCATCGTTAAACCCGCTGAGGATTTAGCCCTGTCAAAATATCAGTTTTATGAATCTCTTGACGTGTTTCAGTTTGATATGGCTTTTAAGAAATTGAAAATGGTTAAATTGATGTTTTGGGAGGTTTCTTTATTTTAGAAAGAAATGGATTTTGATAAAGAAGATATTGCTTGATCAGCACTCTATTATATAAAAATAGCGGTTTCATGTTAGATTCATCTGATAATATATATTCACAATTCTCTATATCTGAATACTCCCCACAGCGAGACTCATTGTATTCAGCAATACAATATTCACTGCATAAATTGCAGCAAAAAGAAACGGCAACTAATAGTAAAAATATATTTAATATCTTCATTTCCATTTTCTGTTATACCATATTTCCTTTGTATTGTACATATTTGAACGTTGGTTAGGTTAAGGATTTCAGCTGCTTGCAGGCCGGTCATTCGTTTTTGTGTTACATCTTGGATTATTTTGTATCTTTGAATATCTTTCATAGTTGTTATGATTTTTATTCACCCATTTTGAAAGCTCCTTTTCTAAAATTGGTGTAGAAACTTTCAAAAAGTTTAACATTTTAAAAAATTAAATACTTTAACATCTTAATATCATAACAACAGGTGTTATTAACAGGTTGAAAACTTATTATTTTTTTAATAGAATAGCCCAACAGCAACTCAGCCTCAAAATTAATCAGGAGCCAATTATGAAATCCAAAAACCTTCACAAAGAATTATTAAAACCCGTGCACCTTGACACCTTCGATTTGGACGATGCCTGGTTCCAGGCGCTGAACGCCCTATTAGAGAAGGGGCACGTTTACACAATTACCAGAGGAAGCTATGAAGGACAAAGAAGGCTGGAGTTTGATTTTGTTACCATCAGGGTAAAGGAACCCGGCCACCAGATTATTCCGATAATGCCCGAGGGCTGCGGAATTCCTTCCCCTACAAGCATGGAATATATAAATGATTATTTAAGTTATCTTTTAACCGGGGCAAAAACAGCGACTGAAGATTATACCTATGGCGAAAGGCTGGTTGACGCAAAAATAAGGTTTATGGATAATATCAGCGGCAAAGAAATGCTGCGGGAAATGCCTTTGCATGTTAACCAGGTTGAAGAAGTAATAAAAATGTACAAAACCCACGGCCACGGTACAAACCAGGCAGTGATGGAAATAGGAATGCCTTCCGATATAAAATTGATTGACCCGCCTTGCATGCGCCTTATTGATACCCGGATCCGTTACGGCAAACTTCACTTCATTATTTATTTCCGCTCGTGGGATTTATGGGGTGGGTTTCCCTCAAACCTCGGCGGCTTACAATTGGTAAAACAGTATATGGCTGAGGAAATCGGCGTGGAAGACGGTGAAATAATTGCTGTAAGCAAAGGCATGCATCTTTATGAATATACCTGGGATTGGGCCAAACAAAGGTGCAAAAAAGAAAACCTCAAAATCGGTTAGTTCACAGGCCGGTCATTGTTCTTAATGCAGTAATTTCCTGCTCAGATCTTAATCTATAGTCAGTCTGGCCTAAATCGTATATACCAACCCAAATCTGCAAAGCCCGCACATAATTTCCATTTTTTTTGTAAATATTTGCAAGCATCGCTTTTACCATTATCGGGCAGTCGGGGTATTTAAGCGCTTCATCCAGTTTTCCTACCATATCCTGGTACTTATCAAGTTTTTTGTAAACTATCGCCATCTTAAAAATAGTAAATTGCCAGTAGTTTGGCGCATTTTTTATTCCTTCATCAAAAAGCGCAATACCCTCATCCGGCCTGTTTAAATTCCAGGCCAGGCAAGCGCCTCCGTATATGTATGCATAGTAGAAATACGGGTCTAAACGCACCACTCTCTGAGTAAGTTTTTGCAGGTCATAATATTCACCATTGCCATGGGTTACCCCGTCCGTACAATGCTCATGATCGTCTTCGTCATGTTTATGTTTTGCCTCTTCCTCATCGCCGCCGTAATACTGGAGAACCTGTATCCATGCAATATCTGAAGCCATCTTCCGCACGCCGAATACTATACCGGATAAATCAAATAATGCATATTGGTCAACAGGCGGCTGGTTTTGGGGCAGTGAAAAATTTACTACATCAAAGGGGTACTTGAAAGTTTTGTCTAAATACAGGCCGGAAGAAACTGCTAAGGCAAGGATGAAAATAAGAAGGGCTGTTTTTTTTACCATCAGAATTCTTTTTTGTTAAAAAGATGAATGGATAACAATAAACAAACTGCGCAGTAAGCAAAAGCGTAAACAACCGACACACCAAACCAGTAAGAAATCGTTAAACCTGAACCGATAAAATCTTTCCAGTTAAAATATTGCAAATTAGGAATCGCAAGATAAAGAACTTTAAGCACAACTTTTATAGGAGTAAACTGCATTTTCGCCGTAAGAAACTTTAGCTCCTGCGCAAAATGGCCCAATATCCATATAAAAATCGTAAAAATAAGCGATGATGACTGGGAAGTTGAAAAGAGCGAAAAGAAAACCGCGAGAGCTCCGATAATAGCTATTTTCGTCATTGAAGAAAAAATTGCTATCAGGTAAAGAGGGTCAAAAACCCAGCCCTTAAGCATTAACATCCCAAAATGCATCGCATACATGAACAGCATCGCCAGGTAAACTGAAACCAGCAAGCCTAAATATCTTCCTATAACATAATACCACTTAGGGATAGGCCTGATGAGCATCAAATACACTGTTTTTGATTCTATCTCCTCAAGTAGCAGGCTTACTCCGGCAAAAATAACCAGCAGTAATCCGAAGAATTCTATCGACGCAAGGCCGAAATCAAGCAAAATCCTTACCGGCTGTTCACCGCCCAGCACTGAAAGAAGCATTGTAACGAAAATTATCGCTATCGCGAAAACTACAAGTATGTAATAAACTCTGTTTCGTATATTTTGCCTGAGCGTATATTTGACGATGGATAATATCTGTTTCATTTGTCTTTTATGGCCTCTATAAATATTTCTTCAAGGTTATTTTTTTCCTGCCATTCTTTCTGTTCAACAACCTTAATAAACTCGCCTTTGTGCAGGATGCCCACCGTGTCGCAAATTTTTTCAACTTCCGATATGGAATGGGAAGAAAAGAATAATGTCTTGCCTTCTTCTTTAAGTTTGAGTATCAGGGTTCTCATTTCCCTGATGGCAAGAGGGTCCAAACCGCTGACTGGTTCGTCGAACACTAGTAAGGGCGGGTTATGTAAAAGGCTCTGGGCTATAGCCAGCCTTTGCATCATGCCTTTTGAAAATTCGCTGACTCTTTTACCTGCGTTGGGAACCATATCCACAATTTTAATGACTTCATCAATGCGCGCTGCAGGCACGCTGCCGGATAATTCAGCGTAAAAATTAAGGATTTCTCTTCCCGTCAGAAATTTATAAAAGTAAGGCATTTCAGGCAGATACCCTACCAATGACAGTTTTTTTCTGTCGGGCATAGGATTGCCGAAAAGAGAAATTTTGCCTCCGTTTGGAAATAACAGGCCTAAAATAAGTTTTATTGTGGTTGTTTTACCGCTGCCGTTCAAGCCTATCAAACCGTAAATGCTTCCTTCTTTGACTTCCAGGCTGAGGTTTTTTACGCCAACATAGGCTGTAACTCTGCCCAGGTGGCTCTTGCGGTATATTTTGGTAAGATTTTCAATTTTTATTGCAGAACTCATAACTTTTATAATTCTACCATCTTTACGTTTGCAATTCCGTCAATTTCTGCTATCTTCTTCAAGATTTCTTCCGATGCGCATACGTCTATGTTAATAATGGTCAGCGCTTTGCCGCCGACTTTATCCCTGCCTACCTGCATGCTTGCAATATTTATTCCGTTGCTGCCTAAAAGCATGCCCAATTTTCCCACCATTCCAGGCCGGTCCATATTATCAAGAATAATCATACATCCCTGCGGGATTACGTCAATCCCAAGGTTTTTCATGCTTACGATACGCGGAAACTGGCGTGAAAATACGGTACCTGAAATTACCAGCTGGGATTTTTCTGATATTACTTTTGCAGTTATCAACGAGGAATAATCCTGTGTTTCCGAAGTTTTCGTTTCTTTTATTTTTATACCGCGTTCTTTTGCAATGAATGCCGCGTTAACAAAATTCACTCTCACATCCAAAACCGGTGAAAGCAACCCTTTTAAAAATGCCGGCGTGATAGTGCCCACATTAAAGTTCGCAACCTCGCCTGCGTATAAAATTTCTACTTCCTTTATCCCGCCTTCAATCATCTGGCACTGAAGCGACCCGATTTTCTCCGCCAGGTCTAGGTAAGGGTTGATCTTTTTATAAGTTTCCATGTCAACCGAAGGCATATTTACGGCGTTGCGGATTATGCCCTTGGTAAAAAAATCAATAATCATATCGCTGGACTCAGTAGCTATTTTAACCTGCGCCTCTTCGGTCGATGCGCCCAGGTGCGGAGTAAGAATTATATTTTCCAGTTCAAGCAAAGGGGAATCCTTCGCCAGGGGTTCTTTTTCAAATACATCCAAAGCCGCAGCTTTTATATGTCCTGATTTTAACGCGTCATACAAAGCTTTTTCATCGACAATGCCGCCGCGGGCGCAGTTGATAATCCTCATCCCGGGTTTCATTTTAGCCAAAGAATCTTTGTTTATAAGGTACTTCGTCTGTTCGTTTAGAGGCGTATGCAGGCTGATAAAATCCGCATTAGCGTAGATTTCTTCAAGAGTAGAGAGCTCAACTCCGATTGATTTTGCGTATTCCTGCGTGAGAAACGGGTCATAAGCAATAACCTTCATCTCAAAAGCTTTCATGCGCAGGGCTACTTCTTTTCCGATTCTGCCCATGCCTATAAGCCCGAGAGTCTTGCCATGGAGTTCCGTTCCCATGAATTTTTCTTTTTCCCAGTTGCCTGCTTTGACGGAAGCATGCGCCTGGGGGGTATTTCTTGCGGTAGCCAGCAGTAAAGAGAGAGCCTGCTCGCATGCAGAAACAGTATTGCCCCCGGGGACATTCATAACAACTATGCCTTTCTGCGTTGCATAAGCTTTATCGATATTGTCGACGCCAGTACCGGCGCGCACAATGAGTTTCAAATTTTTTGCCGCATCCATTATTTCTTTCGTAACCTTTACTTCCGAACGGATAAGAAGCCCTTCGTAAGCAGGGATTAGTTCAGCAAACTTTTCTGGCGTTGGTTTTGAATGAACTTCAACTTTAAACTGGGGATGGTTAAGTAATTTATCAAGCCCATCACTGCTCGAATAGGTCATCAGTAATTTAATCATGCCAGGTTCCTCTCAGCGACAGCTATGGATTTTCCGGGTTCCAGTTTGTGGCCCAGTTTTGACAAAACTATTTCCAGCCCTGTAAATGCCGCTATTAAATCAAACTGGTCAATGTAGCCCATATGCGCCAAGCGGATAATTTTACCTTTTAATTTATCCTGACCGCCGGCAATGGAAATACCAAATTCCTGCCTTAATGTTTTAACGATTTTCCCGCCGTCAACGCCCTCCGGGACTTTTGCGCTGGTTAACACATTACAAACACAGGATTTGTCGGCAAAAAGCTGCAGGTTCATCGCTTCAAGAGCGCTGCGGGTGGCTTTCGCAAGTTTTTCGGTCCTCGCAAAAACATTTTCTATTCCTTCGGTTTTTATCATGTTTATCGCCTCATTGAGCGCAACAATCAAAGTCACTGCAGGCGTAAACGGCGTTTCCTTGTTTTCTACTGATTTTTTCATTTTGCGGTAATCCCAGTAAAACCTTGGAAGTTTTGCCGCTTCTACGACAGGCCAAGCTTTCTGGTTTACGGCAACGAAAGCCAGCCCGGGGGCGCACATAAGCCCTTTTTGCGAACCTGATACAACAACATCAAGTTTCCAGGTATCTGTGTATAACGGCTGACCGGCTAGCCCGCTGATTGCATCAACTACCAGGATTGCAGGTGTTTTGCTTACTATCTCACCGATTGCTTTAAGGTCAAAAACCACTCCGGTAGATGTTTCGGTATGAGAAGCAAATACAACTTTTATTTTCGGATTTTTTTTCAATTCGCTTTCAATCTGTTCTGGTTTTATACAGTTTCCCCATTCTGATTCTATTAAAATTGGTTTTATGCCGTAAGCTTCGCACATTTTGCCCCATCTATTGCCAAAAACGCCGGAACTGGCTACAAGAACTTCATCGCCTGGAGATAAAAGGTTCACCACAGCGGATTCCATCGCGCCGGTGCCTGAGCTTGCCATAATAAACGTATCATTTTTTGTCTGGAATATGTACTTCATGCCTTCAATAGCTTCAATAAATATTTTACCGAATTCTTCAGTTCTATGATGCAATATCGGCAGCGATTCTTTTTGCGCAACCTGGGGCGGTATCGGTGTAGGCCCGGGAGTAACTAAAAAATGTTTTTTCACAATTTTCTCCTTAAATTTGTAGTGCTATTTTATCAATTTTTTTATAATTTAACAAGCCGGACAAAAGTCCATCTGTACATATTGGGGACGTAGTTAGGTAATACGGTATTCGTTTTCCTCTGCAATCTCACCCCTAATTCCTTAGCTTTTTCTTTGGATGACAAAGTCAGCAAGAGAAGAAAGTATATTAGCTTTTGGCCCAAATAGTTTTAGTTCTTTTTTTGCATCGGAAATTAATTGGCAGGCAAGTTTGCGGGAGTTATCTAAACCGTAGAAATTTGGATAGGTCAACTTATCTGCGTCTTCTTCGCTATCAAAAATATCATCCACCACCTGAAACGCCAGCCCAATCTTGCGTCCATAACTTTTAAGCGCCTTAAGCTTCTTCTCGTTTACCCCTGCAAGAATCCCCCCAAGCAAAACACTTACTTCTATCAGGTCGCCTGTTTTGTGCGTATGAATATAATCAAGAAGCCTTTCGCGTTTCTTTCTATCCAGATTTTTATGAGCACCAAAAGTATCTGCCACCTGCCCGCCAATCATACCAACATCCCCTGCGGCTCTTGCAAGCGCAGAAATAGCCTTAATTGCCTGGGCGGGTTTTACTTTAGTGTTCTTAGCATTATCTGAACATAACTCAAAAGCTTTTGTAAGCAGCGCATCACCTGCCAGCACAGCTAAACCTTCATTAAACTTCTTATGAACCGTCGGTTTTCCCCTGCGCAAAGGCGCATTATCCATAGAAGGCAAATCATCATGAATCAGCGAATAACTATGAACAATTTCAATAGCGCAGGCCGCAGGCAGAACATCTTTCTCTGGCAATCCGCAGGCCTTCGCTGAAGCCAGCGTAAGAATAGGCCTTATCCTTTTTCCACCCGGAAAAACAGAATAAATCATAGCATCATATATCTGCTGATTAAAGTCTTTTGACTTTGGTGTCAAATAATATTTTAAAGACTTATCTATCAAATTTTTCCAGCTATTGAGAACATCTTCTATCTTTTTCATCCTACTCTTATCCTTTGAATATTTGTAGAAGCGCCTGTATCAGTATCAATATTAATTATGCACGCATTGAGCATAGTTTCACCGGCTGCTACTGAAAACCTGTGAGGCATAGAAGTTAGATACCTTTTGATAATTATTTCCCTATCCACACCGATAATTCCATCCCTGGGGCCTGTCATTCCGACATCAGTCAAATAAGCTGTTCCTTGCGGCAAAATGCGTTCATCAGCTGTCTGCACATGGGTATGAGTCCCAATCACAGCGCTGGCTCTGCCGTCCAGATACCAGCCAAACGCCTGCTTTTCTGATGTTATTTCGGCGTGAAAATCCACAATAATGTTTTTTGTAGTTTTAGATATTTCTGATAGGATTTTATCTGCCGTACGGAAAGGGTCGTCTATTTGAATCATATAAACTCTTCCCATAAGGTTTGCAACAGCAAGCTCAACTGTGCCTCCGGCCGTTTCTACATTGTAAATGCCAAATCCCTTGCCTGGAACTTCTGCAGGATAATTGGCAGGCCTGATAATCCTGGGGTCGGTAATAATATCATTGATTTCCCTGCGTTCAAAGGTGTGGTTGCCCAAAGTAGAAACATTTACACCGCTGGAAAAAATCTCATCGCTGACGGACTTGGTCAAGCCCTTACCGCTGGCCGCATTTTCCGAATTGGCGATAACAAAATTAATGTTATTTTTACTTACAAGCTCAGGCAGGCTTCTTTTCAGGATTTCCCTGCCCGGCTCCCCTACAATATCGCCAATAAATAAAACCTTAAGAATGTTCATTACTTCGCTATTTCCTGGGCCCTGATTTCCCTGATAACAACCACCTTTATCTGTCCCGGGTATTCAAGCTCCTGTTCAATCTTTTTCGCAACATCTTTCGCCAGAGCGTAGGCCTTTGTATCGTCAATTTCTTCCGGCTCCACCATAATGCGGATTTCGCGCCCCGCCTGAATCGCGTAAGCAGTTTCTACGCCGCGGAAATCTGTGGCGACTTTTTCAAGTTTTTCAAGGCGTTTGATGTAATGTTCTACTGATTCCCTTCTTGCGCCCGGCCTCGCGGCGGAAATAGCATCTGCGGCGGCTATAATAAACGCTTCAACAGATTGCGGCTGAGCAAATCCTTCATGGTGCGAAAGAATTATATTTATCATCTTGTCAGACTCGCCGTACTTTTTGGCTATTTCGGCTGAAATCTGGTGATGTGTTCCCTCTTGTTCGTGGTCAACAGCTTTACCGATATCGTGCAGTAACGCCGCTTTTTTACACATATTTATATCAGCGCCCAGCTCACCTGCTATATTTGCCGACAGCCATGCAACTTCAATAGTGTGCTGTAACTGGTTCTGCCCGTAGGAAGTCCTGAATTTGAGTTTTCCTATAAGTTTCAGTAATTCAGTATTTATTCCTACAATACCGAGTTCAACTACTGTCTTCTCGCCGATTTCTTTTAACACGTCTTCCATTTCTACTTTTACTTTAGCCACAACTTCCTCAATTCTTGCCGGGTGAATCCTTCCGTCAGCAATGAGGCGTTCCAATGATATTTTTGCTATCTCTCTGCGCAGCGGCTCAAAAGCGGAAATCGTAATAGTTTCAGGAGTATCGTCAACAATAAGGTCAACACCCGTTGCTTGTTCAAACGCACGGATGTTTCTTCCCTCCCGGCCGATAATTCTTCCCTTTATTTCATCGTTCTGTATGGTAATTGTTGTGGTTGTCGTATCTGTAGAATGGTCAGCAGAATAACGCTGTATCGCTATAGCGACAATTTCCTTGGCTTTCTTTTCGGCTGTTTCCCTTGCTTCCTGTTCAATACTGCGGGCTCTTAATGCTGATTCCTTTCTTACCTCATCCTCATAGTTCTGAAAAAGAATCTTCTTGGCTTCTTCGGCCGTCATTCCGGCGACTCTTTCAAGAACTATTCTCTGCTCTTCCCGGGTTTTTTGCACTGCAAGCAGTTCATCCTGAAGGGATTTTTCCTTTAGATGCATATTTCTTTCCCTTTCCTGAAGGTCCCGTTCTTTTTTTTCGATAATGTCCGCTTTTCTTTCCAAGTTTTCTTCTTTCTGGTTGATACGCCTTTCCTGGTTTGTTATCTCCTGCTTGCGGTCCTTGAATTCTTTTTCAAGCTCGCGCCTGTCGCGTTCAAGGGTTTCTTTTACTTCCAGCAAAGCTTCTTTTTTCTTTGCTTCAGCCAGGGTTTGCGCGTCTGCGAGAATTTTCTTTGCCAGTGTTTCAGAAGCGCTTAATTTCGATTTACCATAGAGTATTCTTAAAAAATACCCCACGGTAATGCCTATTACGACGCTCACAACTGCTGCAATAATTAACATAATTTAACTCCTTTTTCAGTTAAAACTTTAGCTACTTTTAAATCGTGTTTTGTTGACGGTATATTTCCGGCCAGTTGGAAACTGTACGCAATCCCGATTCTTTTTGAAAGCGGTATGTTTTTTAGAAACCGGTCGTAATACCCGCCGCCATATCCAATTCTACTGCCTTTTTTGTCAAATGCTATTCCCGGCACAAATACAAGCTCTATTTCTTCCGGAGTAACTTCTTTGGCTTTTTTAAACGGCTCAAGTATTCCGTATGCCCCGGTTTTTAAATCCTTTTTTACATCATTGATTTCAATTGCTAACAGCTTTTTTTCCGCAAGTGTTTTCTCAACCCTTGGAAGAATGACCCGCTTTTTCAGTTTCAAGGCTGTTTTAATAATCGGAAGCGTATCAACTTCCGACCGGAATGGAACAAAAAGCATAACAGCTTTTGCTTTTTCAAACTCTTTAAGGCCGTAAACATTCTTTTCGATAAGCTTATTCATTTTGATTCTTTCTTTTTCAGGCCAATTATCCCTAAGAACAGCTATTCTTTGCCTGATTATTGCTTTTTCCATCCAGCCATCCTCTTTTTAATTATTGCTTCAAATCCTTCTTCAGACGGCGTATAAAATTCCTTGTGTTCAGGCATATATTCCTGCTCCACAAAATGGCCTTCAAAACTGTGAGGATATTTATAGCCTTTGCCATGGCCTAATTTTTCCCCGTCAACGCTTGCATCTTTCAAATGATTAGGAACATCGCGCAATTTGCCGTTTTTAACTTCCTGCTGAGCCGCAGATATGGCCAGATAGCTTGCATTGGATTTTGGCGCAGTTGCAACATAGGTTACTGCCTGGGCTAACGGTATTCTGCCTTCAGGCATGCCTACAAATTCAATGGCCTGAAGCACAGAGATAGCTACCTGAAGCGCCTGGGGGTCAGCATTGCCTACATCTTCACTGGCGGCAATAATTATCCGCCTGGCAATAAACCTGGGATCTTCGCCTGCTTCCAGCATTTTTGCCATCCAATAAAGAGCCGCATCGGGGTCGCTTCCGCGGATGGATTTAATAAACGCCGAGATATGGTCATAATGAGCATCCCCGGATTTGTCATAAACAATGGACTTGTTTTGAGTGGATTCTTCTGCGAGCTTGAGGTCAAAAACGATTTTGCCGTCTTTTGACGGCGCTGATGTTACAATCCCTATTTCAAGAGCATTTAAAGCTTTTCTTGCGTCTCCTTCGGCATATTTTAGAATGTGTTTGAGTGCGTCATCTTTCAGGTCGATAGTATTTCCATTAATCCCGTTTTCAGGATTTTTTAGAGCGTTATGAATTATTTTTTCAATATCTTGCTGCGTATGCGCCTTGAACTGGAATACCAGCGACCTGGATAATAGCGCCGAATTAATATAGAAGTAAGGATTTTCAGTCGTTATACCAATCAGAGTTATTATGCCTTTTTCAACATAAGGGAGCAGGGCATCCTGCTGGGTGCGGTTAAAATGGTGGATTTCGTCAAGTAAAAGAATGGTTTTTACTGCGTTGAACTGCTTGCGGTTATAGGCCTCGTCAATTATTTTACGCAAATCATTGACGCCGATCATTACTGCGTTGCTTTCAACAAAATGAGATTTTGTTTTCTTTGATACTATTCTGGCGAGTGCGCTTTTGCCTGTGCCGGAAGGGCCGAAAAAGATAAGCGAGCTGATTTTGTCTGAGTCTATGATTCTGCGCAAGAGCTTTCCGGGGCCCAAAATTTCGTCCTGCCCTACAAAACCGTCAAAATCAACAGGAGCTACTTTAAGAGCAAATGGTTTGTCTTGCTGCGCCGTGCTGTTTTGCTTTATGGCAAATAAATCATTGCCGCCAATTTCAGTGTGTTTCATAAATAAAAACTAGACCAAGCTTTAAAGCTAAGTTTTAAGCCAGCCAACACTTTCAGGGCGCGCAAGGCGTATTATATCGCAGAATATAGACAAAGAACAACTCTAGGGTTCCAATGCCCTGTCAATAACTGAAATAAGGTCATTAGATTTTTTGTTAACCATAGATTTTAGATTTTCATAATTAGTTTTTAAATTAAACAATTCGTCTGCGATAATTAGCGCTGTAAGTACTGCTACGTCTGAACTAGTGGCCCTGTCAGAGTTGGGGCTTGCTTCTTTTAATTTCTCCTCAACATACTTTGCCCTCGCCTGGAGTTCAAGCGGATCTATGTCAGTTTCTAGAGTATACGTTTTTCCGAGGATTCCTACAGCAACTTTTTCACTCATTAAAGCCCTGCCTCTGAAAATTTGTTGAGAAGCTTGGTCAATTTCTCCTTAATTTGATTTTTTTGGGTCTGAAAACCATCAATATCGGACTTAGTTTTCTTAATACCTTCGGAATCTTTTTCAAAAAACTTCAATTCAGCCTTCATTTTCTCGTTTTCGGCGTTCAAATTGGCTGTTTTATTTGCTAATTCGTGTAATTTTTTCTCAAGCAACTGCAATTCATCAACCATGAGCATATAATATAATAAAAAGCTTTGTAAGTCAAATGATTAACTTCTAAGCATTATGCCGATTTTACCCAATTTTTCAAGAATCTGCTTTATTACGGCATTTATTTCCTCGTCTATAAGCGTGCGGGACTTATGGCTGAAATATAAAGTAAAACTTAAACTTTTCTTATCGGATTGAATTTTTTCTCCTTTATATAAATCAAACAGTTCAATTTCAATATTAATATCCTTTGTTTTACAGCCATGAATCTCATCAGCGAGGCAACTATAAGTTATTTCAGCCGGAACTAAAACTGATAGGTCTCGTTTGGACAGCGGGAGGTTTGAATAATGGCTGTATTTTCTGTCGCTTGAAACCTTGTCAATTAAATTATCCATGTAAACTTCGGCAAAAAACACGTCTTCGTTTATGTCAGGATGGTAAGCGGGATTTATAAGGCCGAATTTTGCGATAATTTCTTTATTATGACAAACCACTGCGGACTGTCCTTGAGCAAAAATTCCGGCTTCTTCTGTTATTTCGGATAATTCCCATCCGGAAAACTGGAAAGTGCTTGTGAGTAATTTCTGGACCAGGCCCGAAATCACATAGTAATCGGTTTTAAGCGCTTTAGTTTTCCAGCTGACGGGAAATGTGTTTCCCACGGCGATTATGCCAAGATGGTTCATTTCTTTTTTGTTTGAAGCCTGTTGTAAAAATATTTTCCCCAATTCAAAAAGTTTAATATCTTCAATCCGGTTATTCAGGTTATGAAGTACATTCTGAAACATCCCTGGAAGCAAAGAAGGCCTTAAAAATTTGGTGTCCTGTGAAAGTGGATTCGCAATTTCAATTAATGCGCTGGCATCTGACTTAAGGTCAGGAAGGTTGTTTTTGTAAAAACTGTAGTTTAAAACTTCATGAAAACCCTGGCCGGTAAGAAAATCCCTGGTTTTATCCTGTAAATCAAGCAGCGGTTCTTCAATGATATATTCCGGTATTTTTGCGGTTATTAAATCTGAAGGAATTGAATCATATCCTTTAATTCTCGCGACTTCTTCGATTAAATCAATTTCTTCGTTCAGGTCGAGCCTGTAGGTAGGAATTTCAACGTTTAAGTTGTCATCCTGCGGTTCAACTCTTAAATTCAGCTTTAATAATATATCTCCGATTTCTTTTTTATCCAGGGCAGGGTTCATGCCAAGGACTTTATTTAATCTTGAAGTGCGCAGAGTCAATTTTTTTGGCCTTAATTCTTCTTTAAATGTATCATTTATGCTGACAAATTTACCGTCCGTGTTTTGCAATAAAAGAAATAACGCTCTTTTTGCCGCCAGTTCACAGCCCTCCCACGAACAACCTCTTTCAAACCTGTAAGAAGCGTCTGTAGAAACGTTCAGTTTGTTCCTGGTGCTGCGTACACTCTGGGGTTTAAACAGGGCGCTTTCGAGAATAACATTATTTGTATGCTTTGTAACACCCGAAATTTCTCCGCCGATCACGCCGGCAATTGCCTGGGGGCTGTTTTCGTCGGCGATAACCAGCATGTCTGAAGAAAGTTTGTATTCTAATTTGTTCAGCGCAAGCAGGTTTTCATCCTGCACGGCTTTTCTAACTATAATTTTCTTTCCTGAAAGTTTGTCCATATCAAAAGAGTGGAGAGGATGTCCTGTTTCAAGTAAAACATAATTTGTAATGTCTACAACGTTGTTAATAGGCCGCAGGCCGTGGTTTAAAAGGCGTAATTGTATTTTTAGTGAAGAGTCTGTAACCTTGATATCATTTAGATATGAAGCAATATACCTGCTGCAAAGGTTATTTTCAACTATTTCAACCGGGAAATGTTCATTTTCTGATTTTCTCGGATTATAAAGGTCGGGAAGCTTAAGGTTCAAACCTAATTTTGCAGAAAGTTCACGCGCGACGCCTAATATACTGAGGCAGTCAGGGCGGTTCGGATAAACAGCAACATCAAATATTATATCGTTAAGGCCCAATGTTTCATTAAGAGTCTTTCCGAGGACAGTGTTTGCCGGCAAAATTAAAATGCCGGAATGGTCGTCATTAAGGCCTAACTCTTTTGAAGAGCAAAGCATGCCGAAGGACTCAATTCCGCGTATTGCCGTTGGTTTTATTTCCAGGCCATTAGGTAGTTTCGAACCCGGGAGTGCAAGCGGTATTTTATCGCCGTTATTTATATTTTTTGCCCCGCAGACAATCTGGTGTTCTGTTGAACCGTCTGTAACAATACAAACAGTGAGTTTATCCGCATTTGGGTGTTTCGCAATATTTTTAATTTCAGCGGTTATTACGGTATCCGGAATATTGTAGGGGCGTACTATTTCTTCGACTTCAAGGCCGATAGAAAGAAGAATTTCGGCTATCTGCTCAGGAGCGTATTGTTCAATTGCAATGAATTCTTTTAACCAATTATAGGATATTTTCATTTTTCTGTTTAGAACTGTTTAAGAAATCTCAAGTCATTTTCATAGAATAAACGCACATCATCCACGCCGAACTTAAGCATTGTTATGCGTTCTACACCTATGCCAAAAGCAAAACCGGTGTACTTTTCCCTGTCATATTTTACATAATCGAAAACCCTGGGGTTTACCATTCCGCATCCAAGGGTCTCAAGCCAGCCTAAATTCTTGCAAATCTTGCAGCCTTTTCCGCCGCAAAAAATACATCTGACATCCATTTCTGCTGAAGGCTCCGTGAACGGAAAATAGGAAGGCCTGAATCTAACTGCTATTTTTTCACCGAACATTTTTTTTGCGAAAGTAGCAAGGGTCGCTTTAAGGTCTGCGAAAGTTATATTTTCATCTACAGCAAGGCCTTCAATCTGATGGAAAACTGCCGAATGAGTAGCGTCTATCGCTTCATTGCGGTAAACTCTCCCGGGAACAATAATTCTTACAGGCGGCTGGAATTTCTCCATAACCCTTATCTGTACGGGAGAAGTGTGCGTCCTTAACAGAGTAGTGCCCGGCCCGTCCGGCTGTGAATCAGTTTTTATGTAAAAAGTATCATGCATATCCCTTGCCGGATGTTCAGCTGGTATATTAAGCGCTTCAAAATTGTAATAATCGGATTCTATATCGGGGCCGGTTGCTGTCTGAAAACCCAGGGAGATAAAGATTTTGGAAATCTCTTGCGTAATCTGCGTAAGAGGGTGTTTATGCGCATGATTTACAGGGTTCCCAGGTAAGGTAATGTCGATTTTTTCTTTATTTGCTTCCGAGGTTTCGGCAGAAGCCCGGCTGAGAGTTTTGAATTTGTTGTCTATCGATGTTTCGGTTTCGGTTTTCAGCTTGTTTAACGCCTGCCCTATTTCTTTTCTTTTATCAACAGGGATTTCCGGAAGATTTTGTGATATGGCGTTTATCTTGCCTTTTCTTCCGAGGTATTTGTTTTTTAGTTCCTCGAGAAGCTTGATATCTGACGCAGAATTTACAAGCTCAAATATTTCTTTTTGAACATTCTTAATATCAAGCGCCGTCTTTTGGGCCAAAGAAGAATCAGGTTTTTTCATATACTGGGAAAACTAAATTTATTTTGCCAGGGCTTTTTTTGCAAGGTCCATGAGGTTTGTAAATGATGCACGGTCATTTACTGCCATGTCTGCAAGCATTTTACGGTTGATGGTAACGCCTGATTTGACAAGCCCGTTCATGAATTTGTTATATGGTAGGTTAAACTCTCTGGCTATGGCATTAATCCTTGAAATCCATAATTTTTTGTAATTTCTTTTTTTCTTTTTTCTGTCAATGTAAGATTTTTCCAGGGATTTTTCCACATGCTGGTGGACCATTCTCCAGCGGTTTCCCTTGTTTGAGTAACTGCCTTTAGCCAGCCTAAAATATTTTTTCTTTCTTTGTCTTGTATAAACTCCGCTTTTTATTCTCATTTTAGTACCTTCTTAATACCCCATGCTAGCCGCTAGGAAGGCTATGGGGTATATCCCCTTTTATCGATTTCCCAATGTTAGTTTTATGATTTTTCTCTCCGGACCGCTTAATACTTCGGTTCTTCTGAGGCGCCTGCCTCTATTTGAAGACATCCCGGTTAACAAATGCCTCTGTCCTGCCTGTTTGTATTTGATCTTGCCTGTCCCTGTTACTCTAAATCTTTTTTTTGCACCGCTGTGTGTTTTTAATTTGTTCATTTTTTTATAGGCGAAAACTGCGCTATCAGCCTATTCCCCTCTAGTTTTGGTTCAAAATCGACTTCAGCGACTTCTTTAAGCTGTTCCCTGATTTTTTTAGCAAGTTCCCTTCCAATTTGATTGTGGGACATTTCCCTTCCCAAAAACAATATCGTAAATTTTACTTTATGGTTCTCTTCGAAAAAGTCTCTCGCATGGTTAAGCTTAAACGCCAGATCATGCTCGCTTATCATCGGCCTCAAACGTATTTCTTTGATTATAGAAGTGTTTCTCTGTCTTTTTCTTTGGTCCTTCAATTTCTGGTTTTGTTCGTATTTATACTTCGAAAAATCCATTATTTTGCAGATAGGTGGGTTCGACTGAGGAACTATTTCGATTAAGTCTTTGCCCTTTTCCCTGGCAAGTTTTAATGCTTCCTGAATCGTTTTTACCCCAAGCTGGCCTTCGGTTTCATCAATCAGTCTTACCTGAGGCACTCTTATGTAATCATTGGTACGAACGTAGTTTTTATGTTCTCCGGGTTTCACAGTGTGTTTAAATTTTCTCCTCTCACTTGTTTATAAAATTGCCTTAATATATACTAAAATACTACTTGGATGTCAAGAGAGAAATAAAATCTGAGACAGTGGTTTCGTTCGAAACCTTGCTGCCATATGTCCTAACAGAGATTTTTTTATTTTCTATTTCTTTTTCCCCGACAACTATAACATATGGAATTTTGCTCATTGTCGCTTCCCTTATTTTATATCCAAGCGTTTCATTGCGGGTATCTGCTTCACTGCGTATATCGCTATTAAGCAGCTGTTTATTTACTTCATTGGCATACGCTTGCGCTTTGTCGCTTATGCTGATAACCTTTGCTTGCACTGGCGCAAGCCATAAAGGGAAAGCGCCGGCATAATGTTCGATCAGGACTCCGAAAAATCTTTCCAATGAACCCATCAAAGCCCTGTGGATCATAACCGGTTTTTCCGGCTGGCTTTGTTCATTCATATATTCCATATTGAAAGCTTTTGGCAAATTGAAATCAATCTGGATTGTAGAACATTGCCAGGACCTGCCTAAACAATCCTTTATTTTTAAGTCGATTTTTGGCCCGTAAAAAACGCCTTCCCCGGGGTCTATCCGGTAAGGAAGGTTTAGATTTTCCAGCGCTATTTTCAAAGCATTCGTAGCTTTTTCCCAATCTGAAAGTTCACCGGTATATTTTTCCGGCCTGGTGCTGAGGAATATTTCATAGTTTTCAAATCCGAAAGTTTTAAGTATATAAATGACAAATTTGATTACATCTTTGATTTCATTTTCAAGCTGGCCCGGCCTGCAATAAATATGCGCATCGTCCTGGGTGAAACCGCGGACCCTCATCAATCCATGGAGTACTCCGCTTCTTTCATATCTATAAACTGTTCCAAGCTCAGCGTACCGGATGGGCAAATCACGGTAACTTCTAAGATGAGTTTTATATACCAGAATATGAAAAGGACAGTTCATCGGTTTTATCTGATAATCCTGCCCATCAACATCCATAGAAGAAAACATGTTTTCTTTATAAAAATTTGTATGCCCGCTTGTATTCCAGAGTTCAAGGTGAGCTATATGGGGTGTATTAAGGAGTTGATAACCATTTTTTAAATGGGCATTTTTCCAAAAGTCTTCAATTATCTTTCTCATTAAAGCGCCTTTTGGATGCCAGAGAATCAGGCCTGCGCCTACTTCATCCTGGATGCTGAATAAATCAAGCTCTTTACCCAGTTTTCTGTGGTCCCGGGCTTTGGCTTCTTCAAGGAAAGCAAGGTATTTATCCAACTCTTCTTTGGTAAGAAACGCAGTTCCATAAATGCGTTGGAGCTGTTCCCTCTTTTCGTCCCCGCGCCAATAGGCGCCGGCAACTGAAAGCAGTTTGAAATATTTTATTTCTGAAGTGGATTTTACATGAGGGCCGCGGCAAAGGTCGGTAAAGCTTCCCTGCTGGTAAAAAGTAACCGTCTCCCCGGGTATATCATTTATAAGCTCAATTTTATATTTTTGGCCGGTTTTCGAAAAAAAATCTATGGCTTCCTGTTTACTTACATCTTTCTTTATAAATTCGAGTTTGTTTGTTATTATGTCTTTCATCCTTTTCTCGATTTTTAAAAGGTCTTCTGGCATGAAGCGGGCTGGAGAATCGAAATCGTAGTAAAACCCATTTTCGATAGAAGGGCCGATAGCAAATTTTGTGCCCGGAAATAGGGCAGAAACCGACTGAGCCATCACGTGGCTGGTTGAATGCCTGAGTTTTTCCAATTCCAAATTTTCCATATATGATTTCCCGATTTTTCCTTTAAACGTGATCGGGATACTTACCTATATGGGCGATACAGGACTTGAACCTGTGACCCCTACCATGTCAAGGTAGTGCTCTATCCAACTGAGCTAATCGCCCGTCTCCATAAAAAGGTGCGGGCCGGATTTGAACCGGCGAATCACAGTTTTGCAGACTGTTCCCTTGCCACTTGGGTACCGCACCGTTGTTTTAGGTTCATTTTTATAACAAAATCCAATAGAAATGTCAATATTTTCCTTCTTTAAAAGCGGTTATGTAGTTCATGCAGTTTTGACCGAATCGATGATTTTTTTTGCAATATCTAAACGTTCCAGGGCTGTATGCGGCATTCCTTCCTCTATTATAGTAAGAGCAATAACATCTGCATTATATTTTTCAACCAGCGGCGCGATATTTTTTATCCGTTCTTTTTCTGCAGTTATCGAATTTACTATCGGTTTATGTTTGCAGAGTTTGAGGCCGCTATCCAGCGCTTCCGGGTTTGGGCTGTCAATTACCAGATGAACATCAACAACTTCCTGGATGACGGGCACAAGCCACTCCATGTTTTTGGGTTCGTCTTTAATATTTGTGCCGCAATTTACATCAAGATAATGCGCGCCTGCATTTACCTGATTTATTGCTTCCTGCTGAATGAAATTAACATCCTTTTTCTCAATTGTTTCAAAAATGGTTTTACGGCTTGCATTTATTCTTTCACCAATGATTATCATGTATTTTTTCCACGTCCTTCCTAAAGTGGACTGTGATTTCGCCTGTTCATCATACATTTTTTTTAAATTATTTTCAACCATTTGACAACTATTCAAAAATAATTTATTATATGGGTCAAAGGTGGATATATGTTCGCCATTTTAAAAACCAATTGGAGGAAAAATGATAATCGGCGTAGTGAAAGAAATCAAGAAAAATGAATGCAGGGTTTCAATGGTTCCGTCAGGAGTTGAGGCATTGGTAAAGAAAGGCAATAAAGTTCTAGTAGAAAAAAACGCCGGTTACGGCAGTGGAATAACCGATAATGATTATAAAAAGGCCGGTGCAGCTGTAAAGAATTCAGCCAAGGAAATATTTTCTGTATCTGACATGATAGTAAAAGTAAAAGAACCCTTAAAACAGGAGTTTCCTCTAATTCGCGAAAACCAGATTGTTTTTACATATTTCCATTTTGCAGCGGATTTACACCTGACAAAAGCAATGCTTGAAAGAAAGTGTATTGCAGTAGCATACGAAACAATTGAAGAAAGAGGCACTCTTCCTCTTTTGACCCCCATGAGTGAAATTGCAGGCAGAATGGCAGTTCAGGAAGGCGCAAAATACCTTGAAAAACCAATGATGGGCAAAGGTGTTTTGTTAAGCGGTGTGCCTGGAGTGGCTCCGTGCAAAGTAGTGATTATCGGCGGAGGAATAGTAGGCACTAATGCGGCAAAAATGGCTTCCGGGCTCGGAGCAAGCGTAACAATTCTTGACGTTAATCTTGAACGTCTCAGATACCTTGACGATATATTGCCTAAAAATGTCACCCCCTTGATGGCTAACAGCTATACTATAAGAGAGCAGGTAAAAAATGCCGACCTTGTGATCGGCGCGGTATTAATTAAAGGAGCAAAAGCGCCTGTTCTTGTTACAAAAGAAATGGTTGCTTCAATGTCCCCGGGATCGGTAATTGTAGATGTTGCAGTTGATCAGGGCGGCTGTATAGAAACGATTCATGCTACAACTCATAACGACCCGGTATATATTGTCAGCGGGGTTGTGCACTATGGCGTAGCTAATATGCCGGGAGCCGTTGGCAGGACTTCAACATTTGCTTTGACAAATGCTACATTTCCTTACGTGCAAAAAATAGCAGACGAAGGAATAAAAAAGGCTGTAAAAAAGTATCCTTCGATTGCCCTGGGCGTAAATACATATTTAGGCAAGGTGACCTATAAAGCAGTAGCCGATACTTTTAAAATGAATTTTACCAATTTGGAAACCTTGATCTAAATTCTCCAGCACGAATTTGACAGTTATAAACTTTAAATGTATAATGCCTTACAAAATGGAGGGTATACATGGCTGAAGTTATTTTAAAGAATTTAGTGAAAAAGTTCGACAAAACACTTGTCGTGAACAATATTAATCTGGAAATCAGGGATAAAGAATTTTGTGTAATCGTAGGCCCTTCAGGCTGCGGAAAATCCACCACATTACGCATGGTAGCAGGGTTGGAAGATATAACCGAAGGCGAGATTTGGATTGGAGATAAGTTAGTAAACGATATTCCCCCAAAAGACAGGGATATTGCGATGGTTTTTCAAAATTACGCACTTTACCCGCATATGAAAGTATATGAAAACATGGCTTTTGGTTTAAAATTAAGAGGCTACACAAAAGCTGAAATTGAGCAGCGCGTTCAAAATGCAGCTAATATCCTTGATATAAATACATTGCTTGAACGTGTTCCAAAAGCGCTTTCCGGAGGGCAAAGACAAAGAGTAGCCCTGGGCAGAACCATAGTCCGCAAACCGAAAGTGTTTCTTTTCGACGAACCTCTATCCAACCTTGATGCAAAACTTAGAATCCAGATGCGCTCAGAACTTAAAAAACTTCATGAAAGACTGCAGACAACAAGCATATATGTTACCCATGACCAGGTAGAAGCCATGACTCTTGGGGATAAAATTGTTATTATGAAGGACGGCGTCATTCAACAGACTGCTAACCCGTTAAATATTTACTCCAAACCTGCTAATAAATTTGTTGCGGGTTTTATCGGAAGCCCTGCCATGAATTTCATAGATGCAAAAATAGTTAAAAAAATGGACAGCTTATGGCTGGACGAAGGTAAAATAGAATTTAAAATTCCTGATGAATACAAAGAAATCGCCATGCCTTATGTTGACAAGGAAGTAGTTTTCGGTATAAGGCCGGAAGATTGCCTGGACAGGTTATATGCAAGCATAGCCACGCCTGATAATACGGTAATGGTTACTGTAGACGTAATTGAACCATTAGGCAGCGAGACTTTACTGCATTTGACTACAGGTAAAAGTTTGTTTGTCGCAAGAGTAAGCCCCTACAATCAGATAGAATCCCACCAGACCATAGAAATTACCTTTGACATGAACAAAATGCACATATTTGATAAAGATACGGAGATAGCAATCATATGAACGCAGAAAAATATTTATCACGCCTAAAATGGTTTTCAATACTCATTTTTTCGTTCCTGCTTTTAGCCCTTTATTATACGGGAAAACTGCTGTTACCGGCGCTAAAATCATTTTTTACCCTTGCTTTTATTAAATTTTCTTTCGTGGCCGGTATATTTATAGTCACTGCTTTGTCATTTACCGTTTTGTTTGTTTTTATCAACCAGTTCTACCTCAAAATGAGGCATTTTGAAGAAGAACTTGAAGAAACAAACATTTTGATGAAAAAAATGACTGATGAGGCAGAAAGAAAAAATGACTTGTTAAGCCAGCGTAATGAAGAGCTTTCAAATCTTCATAAGATTATAAGAGAAATGACTCAAACTATGGATTTAACAAAAATCCTTGACGTAATTTTGGAGAGTATTTGTAAATATTTGATTTATGACAGGGCCATAATTTGCCTGGTAGATGAAGAAAAAAGGGTTTTAAAACCGATTCACAGCCTGGGTGTAGACTCTAACAGCTTAAGCCGCATGACAATACCCATGACGGAAAAAACAAACCCGATTGTCCAGTCTATGCTCGAAAAAAAACCGCGCATACTAAAATGGACGCAGGACTTTGCCCATCCGGTTAATGCCGGAGACACAAACGATTTGCTTCATAAACCCGTTATTGCCGTTATTCCGCTTGAAGCCCGGGGCAAGATAATCGGCGTTTTAATAGTAGACAACGCTACAAGTAAAAAAATACTGGAAGAAAGAAATTTAAGAGAACTGCTTGTTTACACAAATCAGGCTGGTTTGGCTATTGAAAATGCCCGGCTATATGAAACAGAAAAACAATTTAAAGAACAGCTTCAGGAACAGGTAAACCTGGCTATTAAAAAACTCGAAGAAACTCAAAGCCAGCTTATTCAAAGCGAAAAGCTTTCTGCTTTAGGAGAGATGGCGGCCATTGTGAGCCATGAAGTAAGAAACCCTCTTTCAACTATAAGAGGTTCGGCAGAACTAATAGACGAGACTATCCCCGCGGAAAGCCCTAATAAAAAGTATTCCAATTTTATTTTGCAGGAAGTTGACCGGTTAAATAGGATTGTTACCGACATATTAAGTTTCAGCCAAGTGCCCAGGCTGATTATGAAAAAAATAAGCATTAATGAAATAGTAGACCTGCTTTGTACTTTCCTGCAGGCAAGCGACTTTGTAAAACATGAGATCAAATACCACGGTGACCTGGATAAAAACCTGCCGCAGGTAAATGTTGACGTGGAACAGATAAAACAGGTGGTTTTGAATGTTATTCAAAATGCCTGCCATTTTATGGCAAATCAAAAGATCAGGCAGCTCGAAATAAAGACCTACTCCGACAGTAAAAATGTTTACCTTAAAATAAATGATACCGGTTCGGGGATACCTCCTGAAAATATTAAAAAAATATTTGACCCTTTCTTTTCAACCAAAGCAAAAGGTACAGGACTGGGCTTGGCTATTTCACAGAATATCGTGAAAGCACATAAGGGCCTGATAAGTGTTGAAAGCAAATTAAATGTAGGTTCCAGCTTTACGATAGCCCTGCCTCTAGAAAATTAAATAATCATGAAGTATGTAATTGGTGTTGACCTCGGCGGCACGACAACGTCAGTAGCTTTATTTAAGAATAATATCGGCCTTATTAAACAAAATGTCTTGCCTACAGAAGCTGACAAAGGCATAGACTACATATTAACAAAAATATCACTCGCCCTAATTAAGCTTATCGAAGAATATCGTATAAAAAAACACAACATCCTTGGTGTGGGTTTTGGTTCTCCCGGTCCCTTAAATATAAAAAATGGTATAGTATTTAATTGCCCGAATCTTAAAGGCTGGAAAAATGTCCCGCTAAAAAAATTAATGGAATCCAAAACAGGGCTTCCTGTGTTTATAGAAAACGATGCCAATGCGGCTGCTTTGGGCGAATGGCGCAAAGGAAGCGGCCAGGGTGTCAGAAACATGCTTTTTGTCACCCTGGGTACCGGTATAGGCGGCGGGCTCATTATCAATAATCAGTTATACTCTGGCAAGGATGATGCAGGCGGCGAAATCGGTCATATGACCCTGTTTCCCGACGGAATAAAATGTAATTGCGGAAATTTTGGATGTATAGAGATGTACGCTTCTGCAACAGGTATAGTCCGCAGGACTAAAGAAGCGCTTAAGTCCGGAAAAAAATCGATCCTTTCTGTTTTTGGTAATAATTTCACTTCCAAAGATGTTTATTGTGCTGCATTGAAGAAAGATAAACTTGCCTTTGAAATTATGGCAGATACAGGAAAATACCTGGGAATTATTTTTTCCAGCATAGCTAGTTTACTGGATCTTGACATGATTGTTGTAGGCGGCAACGTCTCAAATGCCGGAGAAACACTCCTGCGGCCTATCAGAAAAGAAGTACAAGCCAGGGTAATGTACCCCGCCAATAAAGTTAAAATCATAAAAGCCAGGCTTGGCGCCAACGCCGGTGTTATCGGTGCTGCCTGCACAGTTTTAGAGAAATTATAGATTATAAATTTTAAATTTTCTTCTTATGGTATTCTTGAAGGGATTTAACTGTTATCTCGCCTTTGAGAAGTGATTCTATACCGTTCACTGCGGCTTGAGCGCCAGAAACTGTGGTTATATATGGAATGTTATACATTACTCCGACACTGCGTATCGAGACATTGTCTGACTGAGGTTTTTCTTCCGCGCCCGGTGTGTTTATTATTAAACTAACTTCCCTGCTTTTGATTAAATCAACCACATTCGGCCTTCCTTCATGAACCTTAAAAACAGGAATTGTTTTTATTCCGCTCTTACTTAGTACTTTTGCTGTCCCTTGAGTTGCAGTTATTTCAAAACCCATATCTACTAATTTTTTTGCAATCAGGACTATAGACCTTTTGTCTTTGTCTTTTACACTGATAAAAACCTTGCCATTTTTGGGCAAGGCTCCGCTAGCCGCAATCTGAGATTTTGCAAAAGCCCTTCCGAAATCATCGTCAATTCCCATGACTTCTCCGGTAGATTTCATTTCCGGCCCCAGGACTGGATCAACACCCGGGAACCTGTTAAAAGGAAAAACTGCTTCTTTCACAGCTACATGATCTATTGTTACTTCTTTTGTGTGCAATCCTTCCAAAGTTTTTCCTGCCATAACTCTCGCCGCAACTTTGGCCCAGGGTATCCCTGTGGCCTTGCTTACAAAAGGCACTGTCCGCGAGGCCCGCGGGTTCACTTCAAGGACATAAACCAAATCGCTTTTAACAGCAAATTGAATATTCATTAATCCTATCACTTTTAATTCTTTAGCCAAAGCATAAGTGTTTTCTTTTATTTTCCTTATTATCTCGTCGCTTAGTGAAAACGGAGGTATGGCGCAGGCGCTGTCGCCTGAATGAATGCCTGCTTCTTCAATATGTTCCATAATTCCGCAGATAACACATTTTTTTCCGTCAGCTACAGCATCCACGTCTATTTCAATTGCGTCTTCCAGATATTTGTCAATTAAGATAGGCCTTTCCGGGGAAGCGTCAACGGCATTTTTCATGAACCTTTCTAACGACGTTTCATCATATATAAGTTCCATAGCCCTGCCGCCTAAAACATACGAAGGGCGCACAAGCACCGGGTAACTTATTTCTTTTGCTACTTTTTTTGCCTGGTCAAAAGATACGACCGTCCCGTTATTCGGCTGGCGGAGTTTAAGTTTTTTAAGCATTTGTTTAAATCTTTCCCGGTCTTCTGCGCGGTCAATGCTGTCTGATGAAGTTCCGAGTATTTTGACCCCGGCGTTCTTTAAAGGGACCGAAAGATTAAGAGGAGTCTGGCCGCCGAACTGAACAATAACTCCTAATGGCTTTTCTTTTTCAATAATGTTTATAACATCTTCAAAAGTAAGCGGTTCAAAGTAAAGTTTATCGGAAATATCATAATCAGTGCTGACGGTTTCCGGGTTACAGTTAATCATTATTGTTTCAAAACCGTATTCTTTTAATGCAAGCACAGCATGCACACAGCAATAATCAAATTCAATTCCCTGCCCGATTCTATTGGGCCCGCCGCCCAAAATAATGATTTTTTCTTTTTTCTGCATTAAATCAATCCCCATCTTTCTTCATAAGCCGGATTTGGTTTGCTTACTACAATGGTTTCTTCCCTTGTTCTTCCCATAGAAACCAGAGAAATTTTTGTTTTTGTCAGTTCTTCAAGTTTCAGGATATATTTTCTGGCATTCTCTGGTATTTTATTGAAGTCAGTGTTGCGGATATTCTGATTGAATCCAGGCATTTCTATATAAACCGGTTTGCAGTGTGCAATAATTTCTCTTGAATAAGGAAATTCCTTGATAATCTTGCCTTTGTATTTGTAGGCAATGCAAATTTTCAGAGGATTTATGCCTTTCAAACAATCAAGCTTAGTTACCGCAAAGCTGTCTATTCCGTTTACCCTTACACTATGGCGGACAGCAACTGCGTCAAACCAGCCGCATCTTCTTGGCCTGCCGGTGGTAGCGCCGTATTCAAGCCCTTTTTCTCTCATAAATTCGCCTAATTTGTCTTTCAATTCTGTAGGGAACGGGCCTTCGCCGACCCTGGTGCAATAGGCCTTAACAATTCCTAATACATATTTGATTTTTGTCGGAGGAAAACCAGCACCGATACAAACTCCCCCGCTTATAGGATTTGAGGAAGTGACATAGGGATAGGTGCCAAAATCTATATCCAGCAGCGTGCCTTGCGCGCTTTCGAATAAAATGTTTTTATTTTTGGCGGCTGCTTCTTCCAGCATTAATGCTGTGTCGGCCATCATCGGCTTGAGGAAGTTTTTCCAGCGCTTATAATTCTTCATTATTTCCGACCTGATTTTATTTGCCGTTGTAATTTGTTTTAAAACAGGCATTTTTTCACGCAAGTTTTTTTCAAGAAGATCTTTAAATGTTTTTTCTTCGACAAAATCGCAAAGGCGGATGCCTATCCTGACAACTTTATCCGCGTATGCCGGCCCGATACCTCTGCGTGTAGTACCGATTCTTATATTGCCTTTTTCACGCAATTCATCAAGCAGTTTATGGTAAGGAAGTATTATATGCGCTGCGCTGCTTATAAAAAGCCTGTTTTTTACTGAGATTTTCTGTTTTTTAAGAAGATTTACTTCTTCATAAAGGATTTCCGGGTCGAAAACAACCCCGTTAGCTATAAGGCAGATTTTGCCGGGAAGAACCATTCCGGAAGGAATAGTATGCAGGACAAACGGCTTCCCATCCAAAATAATTGTATGCCCTGCGTTAGGCCCACCCTGATATCTAACAACATAATCCGCGTATTTACCAAGAAAGTGGACTATTTTCCCTTTCCCCTCATCTCCCCATTGCGCGCCGATAAGTACTAATGTATTCATATATTTTTACCGCTATATTTTAAATCTTTAAATTTTTATTTTTTTCTTCGACCTTTTTTGCCAAATTTGCCTTAAACTGCCTTACTTTTTCTCTGATTTCAGGACTCTTTACGCCGATAATCTGCGCAGCAAGCACCGCTGCATTTACTGAACCTGCTTTGCCTATCGCAACAGTAGCGACCGGTACGCCTGCCGGCATTTGGACTGTTGCTAGAAGCGAATCCAATCCTCCCAGGCTGGCAGTTTGCATCGGAACACCTATAACAGGGAGTGTAGTAAGTGATGCTATCACGCCTGCAAGATGGGCGGCTCCGCCGGCACAGGCAATTATGACCTGTAAACCTTTTTTCTCTGCGTTTTCCGCATAAGCGTGCGCCAAATGAGGCGTTCTGTGCGCCGAGATTATATTAAGTTCATACGTTATACCAAATTCCTTAAAAGTTTCCAACATATCTTTTATTTCAGGTAAATCAGAATCGCTTCCTAAAACTATTCCAACTAAAGGTTGTGACATTTATCCTCCCAAATTTTTACTATAGCATCGACTTTTTTATCTGCCGCCCCGATGTATTTCTCAGGTTTTGAAATGATGTCTTTCTGCTTTTTGGTGAATTTCTTGAAATAAGGTTTGACTGAATTATCTTCTGACATTAGTCCCAGGAGAGTCATTCCGGTTTCTGTAGATTTTTTTACAAGCTCGCGCACATATTCATGCGCATCGGGATGCCCATAATACGCGAGTATAATATAAAGCGGTTCAGCAACTACCTTGTCCCGGCTCTGATTGAAATTTTTTGCCAGGCCTTTTTCATCTACCTGCAATTTACCGGAAACCTTTATGATTCTCAGCACACTCGAATCGAATCCTACCAGCAATTCGGGAATATATCTCTGCGAACAGGAATTTGTCAGGTCCCTCTGGTGCTCGGAAATCATGTCAAGGTAAACTGTAACCATGCGTGGCATAAATATTTTAAACATGGATTTTACATTTTCAAAGTTAATCGGGTTTTTCTTCTGAGGCATCGTCGAACTGCCAACCTGGTTGTTTTCCTGAAGCTCGCATACTTCGGATATTTCCGAGCGCTGCAAGTGCCGCATATCATCCGAAAAATTAGCAATAACCCCGAAGCTTGACGTTAAGCTGTGCAGGAAATCGGTAACCGGTTCCGGTGGAACCACTTGCGTGGAAATATTTGCCGGCTTCAGGCCTAATTCAGCCAGGACTTCTTTTTCAAATTTCACAGGGTCATTGAATAGTATTGATGTAGCGTTATAGGCTCCCACAGCGCCTGAAAACTTGCCTACGAGGCGTTCTGTCGAACTTTTCAAATTTTCTATCCGGTCACCCCATCGGTTTATATATTGAGCCATGGTAAAACCAAAAGTTATTGGTTCTGCGTGCTGGCCATGGGTCCTGCCCATTTGGACAGTGTTTCTGTATTTTTTCGCTAACGCGATCCAGAGTTTCAGAAGCTTCAACATATCCGGTATGATTACATTTCTGGCGGCATCTTTGTAACGCAATACATTTGCCGTATCAACAATATCATAAGATGTTGCGCCCAGATGCACATAAGGTTTGGCTTTATTGCTTACGCGTTTTCTTATCATGTTTGCAAGCGCCCTTATGTCATGTTTTATTCTTGCTTCTTCCCGGTAAGTTTCTGAGGCCGTTACTTTTGAAGCTGCTTTAATGATTTCATCAGCGATTTTTGCCGAACATATCCTATTTTTAGCTAAGGTTTTGACAAGAGCGGCCTCAACTTTTGCCTTATATTTTACATATGCTTCCTCAGTCAAATACGGTTTCAGTCCTTCTACTGAGTATCTGAAATCTGTTGGTGAAAAAATATCATAATTTGTCATTAAAGTCTCCTTATTACTCTTCGGCCTACAACTTCAAGCTTGTTTTCGCAGAATAACCTAATAGCTTCCGGGTATATTTTGTGTTCCTGAGCCAGAACTCTTTTACCCAACGAATCTGCACAATCATCGTCAAGCACAGGCACCACTGCCTGCAATATTATGGGCCCGCGGTCATAGTCCTCATCAACAAAATGAACTGTAGGGCCTGTAAATTTTGCGCCTGACGCCAGCACCGCTTCATGGACATGATGTCCGAACATCCCCTCGCCTCCAAAAGCCGGCAACAGAGCGGGATGAACGTTTAAAATCCTGTTCTTGTATTCCTTTACAAGCGAAGGAGATAATTTCAAAAGAAAACCTGCAAGGCAAACCAGGTGGACATTCCTTTTTTTAAGTTCAGCCGACACTTTTTGCGAAAATTCGTTTATATCTTTGCATTGTTTTCTGTCTATGAAAACTGCTGGAATATTGCGCTTTTTAGCCCTTTCCAATGCGAAAGCGTCCTTTTTGCTGCTTATTACGACAGCCACTTCACCCTGGATAGAACCAGATTCACATGCATCAATTATTGATTGCAGGTTAGTCCCTCCTCCAGATACCAGCGCCCCGATTTTATATTTTTTCATGGCTATATCACCCTGATTTCTTTTTTACCTTTGAAGATTTCGCCGATTACGATTGCATTCTTTATTATTTTCTGGACAATCTTTGCATCTGCAGGCGTGGTTATAAGCACCATACCGATTCCCATATTGAGCACTCTATAAATTTCCTTGTCTGCAATCTTGCCCTTTTGCTGAATATATCTGAAAATCATGGGTACCTGCCAGCGGCTTTTATAAATAACCCCGAGAGTATTGGCCGGAAAAACTCTTATAATATTGTCATAAAACCCGCCGCCGGTGATATGCGCCATGCCTTTTATAATAGAAGGATACTTTTTAACAATTGCGAGTATTTCCCTCACGTAAATCTTAGTCGGGGTAAGAAGCACTTTGGCAAACTTTTTTTGTTCAGCCTTTGAAAGTGTTTTACGAACAAGAGAAAATCCGTTTGAATGCAGGCCGGAAGAAGGCAACCCAATCATAACATCTCCGGATTTTATCCTTGAACCGTCAATTACCTTGTTTTTATCCACCACACCCACTGCAAAACCTGCCAGGTCATATTCATCGTTCGAGTAAAAGCCCGGCATTTCCGCAGTTTCACCACCAAGCAGCACACAATTTGCCTGCCGGCATCCTTCGGCAATACCTTTAATTACATTTTCAGCTATCGAAAGCTTAAGTTTTCCCGTAGCAAAATAGTCAAGAAACAATACCGGCTCTGCCCCGCAACAAATAATATCATTGACATTCATAGCAACAAGGTCAATACCTACAGTGTCATGCTTCTTTGCTATATTGGCAATTTTTAGTTTGGTTCCGACACCGTCTGTTGCTGCCACAATTTGAGGATTTTTGTATTTTTTTAAATCTATAGGGAAGAGCCCTGAAAAACCGCCTATTTTCGGGGCAATTTTCTTAATATTTTCTACAAACTTATTAGCTGTATCAATATTTACGCCTGACTTTTTATAAGTTACTCCCATTAAACCCTCCAATTCCTTAAAATTATTTTGTCCTTAACCCTTTTATTCCTATATCTTTTCTAAATTGCATCCCTTCAAAATATATCTCTTTAACAGCGGTATACGTTTTACTTATTGCTGACTCAAGCGTTTTGTCCCAGCCGGTTATACCAAGCACCCGGCCTCCGTTTGAAACAGCAATCCCATTATTCAATTCTGTTCCTGCATGAAAAACAGCTATATCCTTCAAAGAGGCAATTTCTTCAAGCCCGTTTATCCTTCTTCCGGACTCGTACTTCCCGGGATATCCCTGAGAAGCTAACACAACACATATACAGCTTTTCTTTTCCCATTTTACTCTTAATTTATTTAATTTTCCGTCTATAACGGCATCAATTATGTCAATCAGGTCTGTTTCAAGCAGAGGAAGGACGCACTGGGTTTCCGGATCGCCAAAACGCACATTGAATTCCAATACCTTAATTTCCTTATCCGGGGTAATCATGATGCCCGCATAAATTATACCTTTAAAGACAATTTTTTCTTTTTTAATGCCTTTCAGGAAATTATCAAATATCTCTTTTTTTGCTTTTTCAATGATTCTCTTTGTTGCAATAGGCGCCGGCGCATAGGCGCCCATGCCTCCGGTATTAGGCCCTTTGTCATTTTCGAATATTCTTTTATGATCCTGGGACGGCATCATAATGGATACTGACTTGCCGTCGCAAAAAGCCATGATAGAAGCTTCTTCACCTTCAATTCTTTCCTCTATTATAATTTCTTTGGCAGCTTCCCCGAATATTTTACCCACCATCATCTTTCCTATTGTATCCTTTACCTCTGCAATATCCTGCGCCACCACCACGCCTTTGCCTGCGCAAAGCCCGTCTGCTTTTATAATAGAATACTTTTTAAGCTGTAAATCAGATTTTATTTTGTCGATATATTTTATTGCGTTGTCATACTTGTTGAAGACCTGAAAATCTGCGGTAGGTATCCCGCATTTTTGCATGAATTTTTTGGAAAATACTTTTGAAGATTCCAATTGTGCGGCCTTTTTGTTTGGGCCGAATACTCTTAAGCCCTCGCTCTGGAAGAAATCACTTATGCCGGCTGACAAAGGCGCTTCAGAACCTACGACCGTTAAATCAATATTATTCTCTTTTACAAATAGGGCTAATTTCTTAAAATCTTTCAGGTCAATGCTCCCTGCAGGGGGACATTCAGCGATACCGGCAATACCGGCATTTCCCGGTATACAGAATATTTTTTCTACCTTAGGGCTCTGAGATATTTTCCAGACAAGAGCGTGTTCCCTCCCGCCCGAACCCAGCACTAATACTCTTTTTTTAACGTTTTTTGATGATGCCATAAATACTCTCCTTAATTGTGTTGGCTCATGTTATAAGTCATTTTTGACATAATTAATAGCATTTCTGAAAATTTGCAGGCCGCGGCCTTCGTTTGGCATTTCTTTCTGCGAAGTCCACTGCGCAAATTGATACCTGGAAACAAACCTTTCCGGGTGAGGCATCATGCCCAATACCCGGCCGGTTTTATCGCAGATACCTGCAATACTCAAAGCCGATCCATTAGGGTTTATTGGATATTCTCCAGAGTTGCCATCCTCATCACAATACTGAAAAGCTATCCTGTTATTCTTTTCTATTTCTGTTATTACAAGCTCATCTTTAGGAATAAATTTTCCTTCAGCATGAGCAATCGGCAGTTTTATAATATCAGGCATATCCCTGGTCCAGATACTTTCACATTTCGGGTTAACTTTAAGATTTATCCAACGGCACTCAAATTTCGCAGAATCATTAAAACTCAATGTCTGTTCCTGCTCAGCCCAGGAATCAAGCAAACCTGTTTTTACCAGAACTTGAAAACCATTGCAAATACCTATAACAAGTTTACCTGCATTTATAAATTCCTTAATGTCTTTTGACAGCTGATAAATAAGTTTGTTTGCAAAAACTTTTCCGGCTGAAATGTCATCCCCGTAAGAAAAACCCCCGGGTATTGCGATAATATTATAGTTTGAGAGTTTGCGCTCTTTTGCGAACAATTTATTGATGTGAACCAAGTCTACGGTATCAGCGCCGGCTAGTTTGAACGCATAGCTGGTTTCTTTATCACAATTTGTTCCTGCTGTTCTAAGTATAATTACTTTTGATTTTCCCACTCTTTCCTTCTTAGTACCCATTTCTACGCGATAGGAAGCGTAATGGGTATATTCCTTAAAGGTTTCCTAAAGTTTGTTTCCAGGCAGATTGAAGGCCGGCGATGTCTTCATCGATTACAACTTCGCCTTTTAATCCGCGTACTGTGAAATTTCCGGTCCTGGTAACGGAGCCGATTTTGGCTATAGCATTGCCTTTGAATAATTTTTCAAATTCTTTTTCATTTTCCCTTGAAACTTCTACAATAAAGCGTGAATTTGACTCTGAAAATAATATAACTTCATTTGCTGCTATTCTTTCGCCTAAATTTATACGCGCTATTTCTATATCCATCCCTAAATCCCCGGCTGCGAAGCACATTTCAGCACAAGTTACCGCTAAACCGCCGTCCGAGCAGTCATGACAGGACTCAACCAATCCTTTTTTTATTGCGCAACCCAGGGCTTTCATCAATTTTCTAGATATTTTTGCATCCACCCTTGGAACAGAATTTAACTTTGTTTTATAAAGCTCGGCCAATTGAGAACCGCCTAATTCATTTTTTGTTTTTCCCAGAATATATATCGAATTGCCTGTTTTCTTAAGGTCCATCGTAACGGCTTTCCTGATATCATCCATAATGGAAACTGCAGAAATCAGCAAAGTCATCGGTATAGATTTGCTTAACCCGTTTTCATCGATATATTCATTATAAAGACTGTCTTTACCGGAAATAAAAGGAGTTTCGTATATTTTCGACATATCATAGCAGGCCTGGGATGCTCTAATCAAGCCCGCCAGCTGGTCATTTTTGTTCGGGCTCCCCCAGCAATAGTTGTCAAGCAAAGCGGTTTTTCCTAAATCTCCTCCTACCGCAACAATGTTCCTTAAGGCTTCGTCAATGCCGCTGGCAGCCATAGCGTAGGGATCAATTTTTCCGTAATTCGGGTTAAGCCCGCAGCTGACTGCGAAGCCTTTGTAAGAACTCCCTCGTTCCCTCTGCGGCCACATCACACAGGCATCGCCCGGCCCGTAATTTTTACCTTGCAATGGTTTCAAAACAGTCTGGCCCTGTACTTCATGGTCATACTGCCTTATTACCCATTCCTTGCTGCAGACATTTGGCATGCTGAGAATTTTTTTGAGTGTAGTCCCTAAATTATCCTTTATATTGATTTTGCGGTTGTCTGTTTGAGGCTTATCATTCCAGACTGCCTTTAAATGCCTTTTAGGAACGCCTTCGTGCATGAATTGCATTGATAAATCACAGATTCTTTCTTTTTTATAAAAAACTTCGAGTTTTCCTGTATTCGTGAATTCACCGAGAATTGTTGCTTCAACATTTTCGCTTTCAAATATTTCCACGATTTTCTTAATGTTTTTCTTTGGAACGGATAATACCATTCTCTCCTGCGCTTCAGAAAGCCAAATCTCCCAGGGGAGCAGCCCCTCATATTTTAAAGGTGCTTTATCTATGAATACTTTTGCGCCGCATTCGCTGCCCAATTCCCCGATTGCTGAAGAAAAACCTCCGGCGCCGCAATCCGTAAGCGCCGTATAAAGGCCCAAGTCCCTTGCTTGCAGGATTGTATCAAGGACCTTCTTTTCAACAATAGGATTGCCTATTTGCACAGCGGATATTTCCGTATCTTTATCCAATTCAATTGAAGAAAAAGTCGCCCCGTGAATACCGTCCCTTCCAGTTTTGCCGCCAACAGCAACAATGATTTCACCCGGAGAGACCTTTTTAAAACATTTGCTCTTCGGGATAATACCTACCGTTCCGCAATAAACCAGCGGATTTAATACATACCCCTCATCAAAAAGTATAGCGCCGTTAGTTGTAGGAATTCCCATTCTGTTGCCGTAGTCTCTTACACCACTGACAACGCCTTTCATGATTCTCCTGGGATGAAGCACGTTGCCCTTTATTTTGTCATGAGGGTAATCTATGGGGCCGAAACAGAAAATATCTGTATTCATTATCGGTTTGGCTCCCAGGCCGACTCCGATTATATCGCGGATAACTCCGCCTATACCTGTCCCCGCTCCGCCGTAAGGTTCCAATGCGCTGGGGTGGTTGTGGGTTTCTACTTTGAAGGCTATTCCGTAATCTTTATCAAATTCGATAATGCCCGCATTATCTTTAAAAACTGAAATACACCATTTTTTGTTTAGTTCTTTTGTAGCTTTAAAAACTGTTTCTTTTAAAAGGTTACCATAAGTACGGCGTTTGCCGTTTTCTACAAAATCAACGCTTGCCGAAAGCGTTTTGTGTTTGCAGTGTTCAGACCAGGTTTGCGCGATGGTTTCAATTTCAATGTCGGTCGGGTTTCTCCCAATCTTTTTAAAGTAATCCTGCACCGCCTTCATTTCAACCAGGTTTAAGGACAGCAAGCTCTTTCTGCTGATTGATTCTAGTTCTTTTTCACTTGCGTTAATAATTTCTATGCGTGTTGTTACGTTCATTGGATTGTATAATTATGGACAACTTTATTTGCCAGTAGTTTTTCGCTGATTTTCACTGTTTCCTCTTTTGTTATTCCTTCAACTATATATTTCATCCCTGTCCTTACTGAATCAACGCCTTTTATTCCCAGGTCGGAAATTCCTATTTTTGCGCTTTCCCCGGCCGCATCAGTTACGCCCGGTTTACAAAAGACTTCAATGGAGAAAACATTAGCTGATGATTTTATTTGTTTTTCGGACTGTTTCAATTGCTTGAATGAGAAATCTTGTGTTACAGGATCAGCCAGTAATTTATTGCAAATGATTATAACATCTCTATCGGATAAATTACCTTCAATCAGATAAAGGGAGTTAACATCCGCGCCTTGGGCCGAGCGGACCCCTAGGTCTGCGATATCTTTCTTAAAGTTATCTGCGGCGCCGTCATGGATGTCTTTCTTGTTGAATATTTCTACTTTGTATTGCATTTTAAGTCAGGTCTTTTTTTAGGGTTATTTTTCTAAATGCTTCCAGGTATTTTTCTCTTGTTCTGTCAACTATTTCGGCCGGCAGTTCTGGAATCGGAGGTTCTTTATTCCATTTGATGGATTCCAGGTAATCCCTTACAAATTGTTTATCATAGCTTTCCTGGGATTTTCCGGGAGCGTGTTTGTTTTTATCCCAAAACCGGGATGAATCCGGTGTTAAAGCCTCATCTATAAGGATAATCTTGTCATCCAGGATTCCAAATTCAAACTTTGTGTCCGCAAGAATAATATCCTGCTTCTCAGTATATTTGGACGCTTTCTCATAAAGCAGGAGGCTTTTTTCTTTGATTAGTTTCGTAATTTCTGCGCCTTCATTGTTTACTACCTGTTCTTCCGTTATATTAATGTCATGGCCTGACATCGATTTTATTGAAGGTGTAAATATCGGCTCTTTGAGCTTATCTGATTCTTTCAGGTTTTTACCTATGTCAATTTCACAAACTTTTCCTGTCTCTCTATATTCTTTCCAGGCTGAACCGGAAAGATAGCCCCGGATAATACACTCAATATTTAGCCTTTTTGCTTTTTTTACAATCATAGAGCGGCCCTTCAAAGGTTCAAGTTCCTCTTTTGAAAGAGCGTTTCCGAGGTAAGCCTGCAGGTCATCGCTTAAATAATGATTGGGTACGCTTTCGCTAAAATACTCAAACCAGAATTTAGAAATCTGGGAAAGAACTTTCCCTTTGTCCGGAATAGGCGTAGGCAGTACAAAATCAAATGCAGAGATTCTATCAGAAGCTACTATTAAAAGTTTGTCTTCAAGGTCATAAATGTCTCTTACTTTTCCTCTTGCATAAGCCTTCAAAGAAGGTAAATTTGTTTCAATTACCGAGTTCACGTCGGCCTCCTATTCCCACTCAATCGTAGCAGGGGGTTTTGAACTAATATCGTAAACAACTCTGTTTACATGTTTAACTTCATTTATTATGCGGTTTGATATCCTGTTAAGCACTTCATAAGGAACTTTCGCCCAGTCTGCAGTCATAGCATCAACTGATTCCACAATCCTTACGGCTATAGCGTTTTCATAGGTTCTCTGGTCACCCATAACACCGACGCTTTTTACCGGCAGAAGAACGGCAAACGCCTGCCAGAGTTTTTCATATAATCCGGGATATTTCAGGATCTCTTCTTCGACTATTCTGTCTGCGTGGCGTACAATAGTTAGTCGTTCCTCAGTTACTTCTCCGAGTATTCTCACTGCAAGGCCAGGGCCGGGAAACGGATGCCTGGTCAATATTTCTTTTGGAACTCTTAATTCTTTGCCTAATTCGCGTACTTCATCTTTAAAAAGGAAGCGCAAGGGCTCAATCAGTTTCATTTTCATCTTTTCCGGCAACCCGCCGACATTGTGATGTGTTTTTATTGTTGCCGAAGGGCCTTTAACAGAAACACTTTCAATAACATCAGGATACAAAGTCCCCTGGATAAGGTATTTTGGGTTAAGACTTTTGATGCATTGTTCAAAAACATCTATAAATGTTTTGCCGATAATTTTGCGTTTTCTTTCCGGTTCTGTTACACCTTCCAGGTTTTTTAAAAACAGTTTTTTTGCATCTCTTATTATTAATTTATTCCTGAATATTTTTCCGAATATTTTTTCAACTCTTTCTTTTTCCCCCCAGCGGAGCAGCCCGTTGTCAACAAAAACACAGTAGAGCCTGCGGCCTAACGCTAAATAAGAGAGGACCGCTACAACGGAAGAATCCACTCCGCCGGACATAGCGCAGATTACATAATTATTGCCGGCTTTCTCTTTTATTTCCTTTTTTTCGCGTTGAATAAAGGAATGCATGGTCCAGTCAGGTTTTTCGTTGCAAATGCCGAAAACAAAATTCTTTATAAGCTCTTTCCCATGAGGCGTATGTTTGACCTCGGGATGGAACTGCAGGCCGTAGATTTTTTTATCAAAATTAGCGGCCACTGCGTATTTCGTGTTTGGCGTGGAAGCCAGAACGCTGAAACCCGGCGCTAGTTTTGTTACTTTATCTCCATGTGACATCCAAACTGTAGTTGGCTTATTGGATGATTTGATAATTGGATTATTAGTAAAACCATTAAATAATTTATCTTTTTTAATTACCTTTAATTGAGCAAAACCGTATTCCCGCTGGACTGAATGTTGTACGTTGCCGCCTAATTCCTGGGTAAATAACTGCATTCCGTAACAAATACCTAATATTGGTATGCTCAAATTATAAATTTCTTTGTCGCATTTTGGAGCGTCTTTTTCATATACGCTCGATGGCCCGCCAGATAAGATAATCCCTTTAATTTGAGATTTCAAATTCGAGATATCATAATTATACGGGTGTATTTCGCAATAAACCTTTAACTCACGTACTCTTCGAGCTATCAGTTGAGTATACTGCGACCCAAAATCTAAAATCAGTATCATCTTTTTTCCTACTTCCCCATTCCTACTTTTTGAGCTTTCTGTAAAAGTTTGCCTTCGGATTTTATATCCGGCGCTATAATAAGTTTCGCCAGCTGCATTTCTTTTATGCTGGCCGCGCCTATATTTCCCATACAGGTCTGCAAAGCTCCGGCAATATTCTGGGTGCCGTCATCAACTCTGGCAGGCCCCAAAAGAATCTCTTTAATGCTTCCCGTTGTGCCTACATGAATTCTTGTCCCTCTGGGCAGGAACCGGTGAGGCATGGCCATGCCCCAGTGATAACCTCTTCCGGGAGCTTCCTTTGCCCGGGCAAAAGCGCTGCCAAGCATAATCGCATCAGCACCTGAAACAAATGCTTTACAAATATCGCCGCTGGTATTCATGCCGCCATCAGTAATAATATTTACATACTTTCCTGTCTGCTTGAAATAATAATCGCGCGCCTGCGCGCAGTCAACGGTAGCCGTTACCTGCGGCACGCCGATTCCCAATACCCCTCGGGTTGTACAAGCTGAACCCGGTCCGATTCCTACTAAAATACCTACGCAGCCGGTATCCATCAATTCAAGGGCTGAATCGTAATTAACGCAATTCCCAAGTATTACCGGTATTTTTACTCCGGAAATAACTTTTTTGAGGTCAACGGGCTTATAATTTTTTGCAATATGCTTTACTGTAAGTATTGTTACCTGGATTACAAAAATGCTGGCGCCGGCTTCCTGGGCAATTTTTGAAAATCTTTCCGCGTTATTCGGCCCGCAGGAAACAGCGCAGATAGAACTTCCTTTTTTAATTTCTTTTATTCTCTTTGCTATTAATTTTTCCTTTATCGGTTCTTTGTAAAGTCTTTGAATCACATCGGTTGTTTTATCCAGGGGGGCGGTAACCAGTTCATTTAAAACGTCCTCATAATTGTCATATCTGGTATAAATACCTTCAAGGTTCAAAACAGCAAGGCCTCCGCATTTATTAAAACCGATAGCAAGATCAGGGTCAACAACGCCGTCCATAGCGCTGGCTAAAAACGGCAGTTTTAATTTATGAGGCCCAAATTTTACTGAAATGTCAACTTCCTCCGGGTCAATGGTTATGTTTCCCGGCACGATCGCTACTTCGTCAAAACCGTAAGATCTTCTTGCTTCTTTCTTGTGGCCGATGAAATAAGTCATGGTAGGGTATTTCTCCTTTTTAATTTATTTTTGATAACGTTATAGTTTTCTGAGCCTGGTATTTGCCTTTTTTGTCGGCGTATGAAGTTTCGCAGATTTCATCGCTTTCAAGAAAAAGCACCTGGGCTATGCCTTCATTTGAATAAAGTTTTGCCGGAATAGGGTTTGTATTTGAAATTGATATTGTTACAAAACCTTCCCACTCCGGTTCAAAAGGCGTTACATTCACCAAAATGCCGCACCGGGTATAAGTGGATTTACCAAAACAGATAGTGATAATGTTCCTCGGAATCTTGAAATATTCAATTGATTTAGCAAGCACAATTGAGTTCGGAGGAATTATGCAATTCTCACCTCTAAAGTCTTCAAACGGTAGAGAATTGAAATTCTTTGGATCCATTATTTCAACATTTTTAAAACCGTTTTTGAGCACTTTGAATTCGTTAGAGATCCGCATATCATACCCGTAGGAAGATACACCATAGGAAATAGCGCCTTTGCTGACCTGTTTATCTTCAAAAGGGTCAATCATATTAAACTCGGTTGCCATTCTTTTAATCCATTTATCGGATTTAACCATGTTTCCTATTTACCAGCACCTTGAAAAACCGCAGTCTCCGCAATAAACACAGCCTTCACCGATTATAAGCATAGTTCCGCATTCCGGGCACTCAGGACAGGCCCCGATATGTTCTAAATTCCCTTTTGTTTTTGCAGGAACGACTGGAGCTTGAGCCGGCGACTGTATTGCTACCGGGGCAGCTGAATTTACTACAGGCCCTACAAACAAGTCCGGCGCTTCTTTTTCTTTCAAATAATTTTCCAGGGCTTTTGCTACCGCATCAGCGCATGAAAGAATTGCCGTACCTTCAGCAAGCATCGGTGTTGGGCATCTTATTCCTTTTAATTGGGTTATAAGCTCTTCAGCTTTGATACCAGAGCGAAGGGATAAAGAAATTAATCTGGCTATAGCTTCAGACTGGCTTGATGTGCATCCGCCGGATTTTCCCAGCTGGGTGAACAATTCGCAAACGCCGATGTTGTCTTCATTTATAGTTACATACATTTTTCCGCATCCGGTTCTCATCATCATGGTTTTGCCGGTAATGCTGCGCGGCCTTTGCCTGGGTTTAAGTTCCGGCCTGCCCGTAAGGTTTGCTGCTGTGGCAACAGGAGCTGAACCACCCTTTCCTATGTTAAGAACCTGTTGATCGCGGCTGCGGTCTCTGTAAACCGTAATACCTTTACAACCCAGCTGGTAAGCCAACAGATACGCTTTTGCTATGTCTTCTTTTGTTGCATTATGCGGAAAATTCACGGTTTTTGAAACAGCGTTATCAATGTATTTCTGGAAAACCGCCTGCATCCTGATATGCATTTCAGGAGAAATATCCAGGGCGGTCATGAAAATGTGCCTTACCCTGGAAGGAATAGTTTTCATATTTTGAATGGTGCCTTTATCGGTTACTTCCTTCACTATATCATCGGAATAGAAACCTTCTTTTTCCGCCATATTTTTAAAAGCTTCGTTGAGCTCGTGAAATTTCTCTCCACCCAATATGTTTGAGCGGGTGTGCGCCAGGGCGAAAAGGGGCTCGATGCCGCTGGAACAGCCGGCGATCAATCCGATGGTTCCTGTCGGAGCAATTGTGGTAAGAGTGGCGTTTCTAATAGGTTCGCCGGTGGCAAAAATGCTTTTGCTAAAATTCGGGAACGGCCCGCGGGCTTTGGCTATATCGCGGGAAGTGTCTCTGGCTGTTTTCTGTATAAAACTGATAATCTTTTCTGCCAGCCTTAAAGCTTCGGTTGAAGAATAAGAAACTTCAAGTTTTATGAGCATATCCGCCCAGCCCATAACGCCCAGCCCGATTTTACGGTTGCCCCGGGACATTTCTTTTATTTTCTCAATGGGGTAATTGTTCATGTCTATTACATTATCAAGGAAATGAGTTGCTGTCTGGACGGTCTTGGCTATTTTTTTCCAGTCAACTTCTTTCTTGAGTGTTTCCGGATCCTCAATAAGCATTTTTGAAAGGTTGATTGAGCCGAGGTTGCAGGACTCAAAAGGGAGAAGAGGCTGTTCTCCGCAGGGGTTTGTTGATTCGATTTCGCCGATCTGCGGCGTCGGGTTGGTTTCGTTCATCCTGTCAAGAAAAACAATGCCAGGTTCCCCGTTTTTCCAGGCCGCGTCAATTATTTTATTGAAAACATCCATGGCTTTCAAGGTTCCGGCAACTTCGCCGTCGCGCGGGTTATAAAGGTAATATTCGCTGTCAGTTTCAACCGCCTGCATAAATTCTTCAGTTAAACCAACCGATATATTAAAGTTAGTCAGGGCGTCATTTGAATCTTTGCAGTTAATAAACTCCATAATATCCGGGTGGCCTACTTTTAAAATCCCCATATTCGCGCCCCGCCTGGTACCGCCCTGTTTTATGGCTTCGGTGGCTGAGTTAAAAACCTGCATAAAGGAAATCGGGCCGGAGGAAACGCCGGTAGTTGAACGCACCAGGTCATTTTTTGGCCTGAGGCGCGTGAAAGAAAATCCTGTACCGCCGCCTGATTTGTGTATCAGGGCTGTGTTTTTAAGCGTATCAAAAATTGATTCCATGGAGTCTTCAATCGGCAGCACAAAACACGCCGAAAGTTGTTGAAGTTCCCTTCCAGCATTCATTAACGTAGGAGAATTGGGCAGAAATTCAAGTTTTACCATAGTGCTGTAAAATTCTTCGATTACAGGGGCCAGATCCTTGTTCGGGTCATACATCAGGTCTGCCTGCGCGATGTTTTCGGCTACCCTGAAAAATAAATCCTCAGGCAATTCAACCGGTTGGCCGGTATCATCTTTTCTAAGATAACGTTTTTGAAGAATTTTGAGTGAATGCTCATTGATTTGAGGCTTGATTCTCGAGATGAGCTGCTCTTTGAGTCCATCTATTAATACCGCCATTTCTTCCCCCTGCCTGGAGACAATAATATCTCCGGCCCAGTCCTGTTTTTGACTTATTTGTCTTTAATTTCTTTTATGCGTTTCAATTCGTTCAGAAAAGTTTCTATGTCTGCATATTGATAATAAACCGAAGCAAACCTGATATATGCAATAGGATCCAGTTCGAGTAATTTTTTTAACACTTTTTCTCCGATAATCCTGCTGGGCACCTCAAGCACATATTCCTGAAGTTCCCTTTCAATGTCAGCTACAGCTTTTTCAACTGTGTTTTGGTCAATCGGCCGCTTTCTGCAGGCTAACGTAATGCCGTCACGAAGTTTGTTCCTGTCAAAAGGTTCACGCTGGTTATCCGTTTTACTTACCATTAGAGGCATTTCTTCAATTCTTTCATAGGTAGTAAAGCGTTTGGCGCATTCAGGGCACTCACGCCGCCTCCTGACAACACTTGATTCGTCAAGCGGCCTGGAATTGGTAATTTTTGTGTCAAAATGCGTGCAATAAGGGCACTTCATAGTTAATTTTAAGAAGAACAGAACGGGTTTAGTTATTGGCAGGCATACAACATGTTGTATTTCCAGCAATCACAGGTACAATATATATATTTGAGTTAAATTTGTCAAGGGGGCCCAAAAAAATATTTGAAAAATATTTTTTTCTTGCTTTTCTCTCTCGAATTTTGAAACCTGTAAATCCTGCAGAATTGTTGCATAAAGTAAAATCCTACATCGAAAAACAATCTCTCAATAAAGAAAATTCAATAAATATCGGGAATAGGCTTATAGATGAAATAAAAAAAGCCGGCGGTAATAAGGTAGTTGCTTGAATTAAACGCCTCTTGCTGTTGGGCCCCAAATTAATTTATGAACTTGTAAGCCCAATTTAAGATTGATACCATCCTTCAAAATCCACTCTGAAATAATTTTAGGCGTTATTTTTTGGAAAGCAGGAGACAAAACCACCAGAGTATTCTTGGCGAGATTATGCTTTTTGATTATATCTTTCGCAAATGTATAATCCTTTCTGTTACAAATGACAAACTTAATTTCATCGTTTTTATTTAAATGCCGGAAATTCCCCCGCAACATTTTACCTGATTGTCTGCTACCTGGGCATTTGATGTCCATTAATTTTATTGCTCTTTTATCTACTTTTGATATATCCCAGCTTCCGTTTGTGCCTATCAGGACTTTATATCCCTTAGAAAGCAGTTTTCTTACTAATTGGGGTGTTTCTTTTTGTAAAAGAGGCTCGCCACCAGTAATCTGGATAAGTTTGGTTTTAAAATGCCTGATTTTATCCATTATTCCGCTAATGGACATTTCCCTTCCTTTATTATAGGCATATTTTGTATCGCAGTAGGAGCAACGCAGGTTACATCCGGCTAAACGGATAAAAATACATGGGTATCCGGCAAACCTTGATTCCCCCTGGATACTTTTATAAATTTCGTTGATTTTTAACATTGGATTGTAAATTTGGAAGGTAAAAAAGCGGGCGAAGGGAGTTGAACCCTCGACCTACTCGTTGGCAACGAGTCGTTCTAGCCACTGAACTACACCCGCATTTATACCCAAATTATATAGTTTTTTTAATATATAGTCAAGTCGAATTCATTTCTTGTTGAATTCATTTCTTTTTCTTTTGTGCTTTTAATTCTTTCAAAAAAGCTTCAAAATCTTCAGGCGGCGTAAGCCCTACATAACGAACCAGTCCCTTCCTGTCAATTATAATGCTTTGCGGGAGCGTTTTTATGTTGTAAGCGGATCTTATCAGCCCTTCAGAGTCCAGTAATATAGGATAGGAAATGTTAAATTCTCTTACAAAAAATGAAAGTTTCTCGGTTTTCTCCTTGACTGCAATACCAAGTATTTCAACATTCCTTTTTTTATAGATACCATAAATTCTAGTCAGTTCGGCGATATCCCTCCTGGTTCTGGCCGAACTTATTGTAAAGAAGTTCAAATATACAATTTTCCTGCTCTTGTAATCCTTTAGAGAATATTTCTCCCCGGCCAGATTTTTTAAAACAAAATCCGGAATTGTCTGCCCTGTTTTTATTTGCATTTTCCCCTGGGAAAAAACTGCTGTATTAATTACTAACAGCACAAATATAAACCAAGTTTTAGTAATGCATTTCATATTTTTTATCTCCTGACTTTTAACAAACAACATAGCATCGACGAAGGCTTTCTGAAAATCAGGCCGCCCGGAAAGTTCAATATATTTCACGGTTTTTGATATTTAAGGAAGGTTGCTTTATTACGCACCAAATTTTCCTAACTTCATTGCGTGGGCCATAGCCAAAGACATGACATTTGTCGCGCGGAAAATGCCGAGAGCGCCTTTAAGGCATTCTCTTTCCGAAAAGCCCTGGATTGTTTCATTTCCGAAGGAATATTTTGAATACAGCATAAAGGGCACTGGATGCCAGGAATGGCCTGACATCATAGCGGGTGTTGAATGGTCACCGCAAATAATGAGTGAATCAGCTTTCATGTTGACAAATTCCGGTATCAGCTTATCAATTTCTTCAATTTTTTTTACTTTTGCGTCAAAATTGCCGTCTTCGCCGTAGGCGTCTGTTTTTTTAATGTGCACATAAAAAAAATCATAATTATTCCATTCTTTTTTGAGAACAGTTATTTCATCTTCTATAGTTTCACCGGGCGTTTGAATAATCGTCATGCCTACTAACTGCGCCAACCCCCTGTACATCGGATAGGTTGCAATGGCTGCAGGTTTAAGCTGATATACATCACCCATCTGCGGAATATCAGGATATTTTGAAAACCCGCGCAAGAGGCAATAATTTGCCGGCGGTTTGTCTTTGAGTAACTCAGAAACCCTTTCAATGAATTTGTTTACAATTTCTGCTGTTTTTTTGCCGTCCGGCTTGCTTGCGATTATTTTTTTTGCAGGATTGTTTTCTTTCTGGGGGTCATTGTCGGTAATATTTTCAGAAAGGCCTTCTCCTCTGAATACAACAACAAACCTGTGTTCCTTGCCTGATTTTATTATGACTTCGCAATCCTCTATTTTGGGGATTTTTTCCTGTAAAAGCTCGCAGATTTCCTGGTTTTTTTCCGTAGGAATCCTGCCCGCGCGCCTGTCTGTAACCATGTTTTTTGAATAATCCATCGTAGCGAAATTCCCTCTCAAAGCAAGGTCAATGTTTTTCATATGAATTCCAATGCCGATGGCTTCAAGAACACCTCTGCCAATCTGGTATTTTTCAGGGTCGTAGCCAAAAAGCGATAGATGCGCCGGGCCGGATCCGGGTGTTATGCCATATTCAACAGGAACGGTCAGTCCTGCTGTGGATTTCTTTGCCAGAGCGTCCAGGTTAGGGGTTTTTGCGGTATCAAGTTCCGTCTTGCCTGTTTCAGGGTTTGGCATGCCGCCTAAACCGTCTATAACCACCATTAAAATCTTCTTATCGTTTTTTTGCGCCACTTGTTTTACTAAATCAAGAGTGTTCATTTGTTCCTTTTTAATATCCCATTCCCTTTTTTTATTTTTTTTCGGGTCGTTTAATTTCTTTATCCTGTGTGGCTTTTACTAAGGTTACCTCCAGGGATAAAATTCATTCTCTAATTTTTCATCATAAAGCCCTTGGCGGGCCCTGCTGGCTATTTTTAAACCGATATTAAAGAAATATTCCTCAACTTCCCCTCTTTTATTGTAAGTAACACTTGTCTCCCAGCAATGCAGGTCCCTGTATATTTTCAGGCCTTCGTCCTTAATTGTATATTGACTGTTATTGACCATTCCAATCAGGGTTAAATTTATAAACCATTTGTTGCCTATCCAAAAACTAAACTGATTATTTAATTGAACGCCATTTGTGCTGGTTTGAACATAATATAATCCCATCGAATAACTGGCTCGCGCGGAAGGCGTAAATGTAACCTCAGTCTGGTAAGAAGTCGTTGAAGAGGATTCTATATTGAATTGATGGTTTAAATATATACTAACCTTTCTGCTCAAAAGCGTGCCTATTTCTGTAATTAAAGGAGAATACCTTGCGAGGTTATTTGTGTAGCCAGGTGTTTTGAATTCCCTGAAATCGTAACTTGTGCTCATGCGCAGGTACCTGGAGCTTATCTGAGAGACATATAACATTGCAGCGATATTATTTCCTTCAATACCATAATCATTGGCGAAAGTGTCTATTTCCTGGGAATTGATTATTGACCGGTTTTTGTAATTATGAGTAAATTCCATGTAAGTGAACCAGTTTATCCGCTGTCTTAGGGATAATGCGGAATAATAATTGGTAATAAAAGTTTGGGTATCAAGCAATAATCTCCAGGTTTCAATTGCGCCGATTTTTGGTGTAATCGTGGTTCTTAGCGATACTGGGAATTGGCGGGTTAAATAAAAATCCGAAGATGAATTCCAGGTAACGGTACCTGCTTTGCTTGAGTAATTTCTGTATAGGTTGGTGCTGAAGCCGGCATATAGGGGCGAATATTTGGGTTTAAACTGAAAAACAGTAAAATCCATTTTTGGCGCGTCGTATTCGTCCAACACAAAACTTTTCGCTGCCGGGTCAAAAACATCGCGTCTGTTGCTTGAAATTTGAAAATTTGTCAAAGATGTTTGTTTTGTAAGCGCTATATCAGACCTGAAGTCACTGGTCAGTCGGTTCCAGTTTTCGCCGAAATAGAATTGATTGAAATATTCATCGCTTTGATAATTTAAATTTCCCTGCAAAGACCATGTTTTTGACAGCTTCTCCCAGTGAGACGACCTGACAGTATATCTTTCACGCATGCTTTTGTCTTCTTTTATATGATAGAGGTAGGTACTTCCTTTTACTTTATCAGGGTTATTGTAGTTATATTCCAGTCCGGTGCCGATTCCCTGGTTTTGAAACAAATCCACGCAAAGCTTTGAATAAGTGTATTTCGATACCGGAAAACCGTAGACTGTTTTTATCTGGATTCCGTCATAAGTGTTGTACCCTGGGTAAATTTCGAGGGAATTGACCCTCTCGCTCATAGAATAAGCGTAAGCCGGGTAATAGAAAACAGGAATATTGCGAATTTTCAAAACCACGTTTTTGGCAACCATCTCTTTATTCGGTTTTAACGACGCGCTTTTAACCCTCAGATGGTAATGGGGCACTTTTGCGTTGCACGTAGTAAAGTCTGATTTACCCAGGTAAAGGTCCTGGTTGCTTTTGAAAATTTTGTCGCCTTTAAAACCCCAGGGGTAATAATATCCGTAAGCGTCATAAATATTCCCGGTGCTTTGGGAATAATTATATTCGCATTTGCTTCCTAATATCAGCGAGTCCCCGTCCTTTATAGAAACCGAACCCTCAGCCAGGGCAAACTGCCGATCTAAATTTATGTCCATTTTCTTCCCGGACATTTTAAAATTTCCGGAACTGATTTCAACATTGCCCCGGGCAAAAATGTTTTTTGTGCTTTCATCGTAGTCGAGCTTATCCGCTTTTATATTAACCTTGTCATCAGCAAATAATCCGGCAGTTAAAATGGATAAAAGAACCGATATTATTCCAAGCTTTCTCATATTTTCCTTTTCAGGTATTTCAACAATTCTCCGCAGAAATACAGGGAACCCGTGAAGCAAACAACCTGGTCTTTTTTAATAAGGCCGAAAATGTCTTTAAAACTGCTTTCTATCCTGATGTTGCTCGGGCTCAAGTATCTTTTCCAGTTATTTCGCAGTATGTTTACATCTGCGGCGCGGGGATTGTTCATTTTGAACAAAATAACTTTTTTTGCAAGCCCTGAAAGCAATTGAATCATTTTACGGTAATTCTTTTCCTTCATAATGCTCATAACAAAAGTTATCCTGCTTTTTTTAAAGGGTGAATCTTTCAATGTGGCTGCTAGCGTAGCCGTTCCGTGCGGATTATGGGCGCCGTCAATTATCAGGGTATTGCCTGTTCTTTGATTTATAATTTCAAATCTAGCCGGCCAATAAGCGCTCCTTAATCCTTTATGAATAGCGTTTTCAGCTATTTCGTAACCTTCTTCCTGGAGAATTCCCATGAATTTTAATGCCATGGCCGCATTCATCAATTGGTGCCTGCCCAAAAGGCTTAAAGGAACGTTTGTATAAAAATGTTTTTTATCGTTGTAGGATATATACTGGCATTTATTGGCCCAATCCGTATCTACATAGAAACATTTAAAATCTTTTCCATAAACATAAAGCTCGCTTTTATGATTTTTTGCTGTTTTAGCGATAGTCTGCAGTACTGCATCTTCCTGAGCGGCTGAAATTACAGGGACTCCTTTTTTTATAATTCCAGCTTTTTCCTTGGCAATAGCAGTAATGGTTTTCCCCAACAATTCTGTGTGGTCAAAATCTACCGGCGTAATAAGGCTGGCCAAGGGTTTTTTAATGGTATTGGTAGCGTCAAATTTGCCGCCAAGCCCGGTTTCAATGACGGCAATGTCAACTTTTTGCCAGCTAAAATGAACAAAAGCCATAAGAGTTAGAATTTCAAAATAGGTCAGGGGGCAATTCTGGACATTCTCGTATTGCTTATTCTTTTTTAAATAAAATCCGATGATTTCGTTGACTTCATTTTCAGTAATCAGGGAATTGTTTATTCTTATGCGTTCCCGGAAAGTTAACAAATGAGGAGACGTGTATATTCCAACAGAAAATCCCGCCTGTTTTAATATTTCATAGATCATGCAGGCCGTCGAACCTTTTCCGTTTGTGCCGGCTATATGTACGGCTGGGAATTTATCCTGGGGATTTCCTAATCTGGCAAGCTCTTTCTTGATGTTTGAAATGTCGGGATTCTGGTTTGTGTATTCTTTTTCCGCTAATTTGTTAAGCCATGGGATATAGTTCATTTCACATTTTTTGGCTTGTAGAGGAAATTAAGCAGTTTTATCAGCGTATTTTTCATTTCTTTTCTTTCTACAATCAAATCAACCATTCCATGCTGTAAAACAAATTCAGACAGCTGAAAACCGTGAGGAAGTTTTTCGCGGATAGTCTGCTCTATTACCCTGGGACCGGCAAAACCGATCAGGGCTTTGGGCTCTGCAACGTTAATATCGCCAAGCATGGCAAAAGAAGCTGTCACGCCGCCCGTCGTAGGGTCAACCATAACTGAGATGTAAGGCAGCCCTTCTTTTGCTAATTCCGCCAAAGCGGCGGAAGTTTTAGCCATCTGCATAAGCGAAAATATACCCTCTTCCATTCTTGCGCCGCCGCTGGCAGAAACTATAATTACCGGGTATTTTTTCTTTATAGCGGTTTCAACAGCGCGGGTTATTTTTTCCCCTACTACAGAACCCATACTGCCGCCCCTGAAATCAAAATCAAGAACTCCGATTACTATATTATGAGGGCCCATCTGGCCTTCGCCGGTTATGACCGCTTCATTCATTTTCATTTTTTTGCGCGAGGACTCGAGTTTTTTTGTGTAATCCGGGAAATTCAGCACATTTACGGATGCCATCGATTCGTCGAATTCCTTAAAGGTTTTCGGCTCGCATAAAAGGCTGATTCTTTCTTTAGCGCCCATTCTGAAGTAATAGCCGCATTTCGGGCATACTTTGAAGTTTTCTTCAAGGGCTTTATTGTAAATTATATGTTCGCATTTCTTGCATTTTGTCCATAACCCGTCGTGCACCGCTACCGGCGTAGGTATTTTCGGCGCTGTTATTTTTATTTCCTGCTCAATTGCCATGGGGTTCTCCTCCCAATTCCTTTCGAAACGGTGTTAAAAATTTGCTTAGATTGTTTTCCAGTTCGGAAGCTTTTGATTCTCCCGTAATTTTCACGATAGCGGAGCCGATTATAATTCCATTCACAAGCTTTTTTATATTGCTGACCTGGCCGGCAGCAGATATGCCGAAACCCAGCATCAGAGGTTTATGGGTTTTTCTGCGTATTTCTTTTATGAACTTTATTATTGCCGGGTGAAATTGTTTCTTGGAGCCTGTCACTCCGGTGATAGAAACAACATATACAAACCCGCGGCTTTTATTCAGGATAAAACTCTGCCTGCTTTTTGCGGTTGTGGGCGTTATAAGAAATATCACGGAAATGTTGTATTTTTTTGAGAGATTTATTATGAACCTGCCTTCTTCGGGAGTAATGTCAGGGATAATAAGGCCGTCAACCCCGGCTTGTTTCGCGTCAGCAAAGAATTTTTCCGGTCCGTAACGGTGTACCGGATTTAGATAGGTCATTATTATGATAGGAATTTGCGTGCGTTTTCTGATGTTGGAAATTATTTTCAGTATCAGTTTTGCGGTCATTCCTTTTTGAAGTGCTTTGAAGGAAGAGTTTTGAATTACGGGGCCGTCCGCTATAGGGTCGGAAAAAGGCAAGCCAAGCTCAATTATGTCTGAACCGTATTTTTCAAGGTATGATACTATTTTTTCGGTAGATTTAATATCAGGATAACCTGCTGTCATATAGCTGATCAGCGCTTTTTTATTCTGTCTTTTTAATTGATGCAGTTTATTTTCTAATCTATTCATTTTCGTTTACTATTGTTGAATCTTTGTCCCCTCTGCCTGACAAACCTACTACCAGGATATCGTTTTTAGAGAACCGGTTTTTGTTATTTAAAAGATACGCAATTGCGTGGGTGGATTCAAGAGCGGGGATGATGCCTTCAAGTTCCGAAAAGAAATGGAAAGCTTTCAAAACTTCTTTATCGTTTACTGATACATATTCAGCCCTTTTTGAGTCTTTGTAAAAGGAATGTTCAGGGCCGACTCCGGGATAATCCAGCCCTGCCGAAATTGAATGTGTCGGCAGGATTTGGCCGTTTTTATCCTGCAAGATATATGTTTTTGTGCCGTGGAGTATTCCTACGGAACCGGCGCTGAGCGTTGCAGAATGTTTTACGGTTTTAATGCCGTAACCGCCCGCTTCTACACCGATAAATTTCACTTTTTTGTCGTTATAAAATGGCGAGAATAAACCGATGGAATTAGACCCTCCTCCTACACAGGCGAGAAGGTAATTAGGTAATCTGCCTTCGGCTTTAAATATCTGTCTTTTTACTTCTTTTCCTATTACGCTTTGAAAATTTCTTACCATTAAAGGATAAGGGTGTGGGCCTATAGCTGAACCGATAACGTAGAAGGTGTCTTCAACGTTTGTTACCCAATCGCGCATAGCTTCATTTATGGCATCTTTTAGGGTTTTTGTACCGGATTTGACTGGAACTACTTTCGTTCCCAACAACTTCATTCTTTCTACGTTTACTGATTGGCGCCGGATGTCTTCTTCGCCCATATATACTTCGCATTTGAGCCCGAATAAAGCGGCGGCTGTGGCAGTGGCTACGCCGTGCTGGCCGGCGCCGGTTTCAGCAATGATTCGTTTTTTGCCAATTTCTTTGGCGAGTAGTATCTGGCCGATGGTGTTATTGATTTTATGAGAGCCGGTATGGCAGAGGTCTTCTCTTTTGAAATAAATTTTTGGGCCTTTGAGGTATTTGGTGAGGTTTTCTGCGAAGTAGAGTGGGGTCGGCCTGCCTACGAAGTTTTCGAGGTAATAGGCTAATTTTTTATTGAAAGCTTTGTTCTTTTTCATCCGGAAATAGACTTCTGTGAGCTCGTCTATTGCGCTGAATAATGTTTCAGGAATGAACCTTCCGCCAAACTGCCCAAAATAGCCTTTTTTAGTAGGATTCATAGTTTTTGTTTGTGGTTAGATTTTATTTAGGATTTCTTTGATTTTGCGTTTTAAGCTAGTCCGGATGTTTTTCATATTATTCGCGTTTCTTCACTTAAAATCCGTTTCTTCAATAACGGCTTTATTGCACCGTACTCAACAAGGTCAACTCTTCGGCCAATTTTTGACTCAAGTTTTAGCTTTAAATCAACAAAATCAAGCAGGCTGATGTTCTTTTTAATTTCTACAAGAATATCAACATCGCTGTTTTTCCTGGAATCCCCTCTTGAAAAAGACCCAAAAATCCCCGCTTTTGTTACATTGTTTTCTTTCAAAACAGGTATTATTTTCCCGGTCGTTTCTGTGATATATTTTAACCTATTTGTCATATCATTTCCCTCTGCTATATTATAGCAAATTATTTATTAAATTTATTCATGAAATTGATAGAACTGTGGTTTAAACAGGTTTAAGGATGGAATGGAATTTTAATATGCTTTTGAGGAGGTGATGAATTTCTTTAATTTTTCGTAATCTTTGCGGCGCTGGAGGCGCTCAACGCCGGAAGCTACATCCACCGCAAATGGCAGGACTTTCTCAATTGCCTCTTCCACATTCTCCGGAGTAAGCCCCCCGGCCAGAAATATAGGCTTATTATACCTTTTTGCTTCTATTGCAATATCCCAGCCCGAAACAGCCGGCTTGACTTCAGAATCAATCTCTTCAGAAGAAATATTGGCCTCCATAGAAACACCGGTACCCCCAAGTTCGCCTTCAACATAGCTGTCTAAAAGGAAATAATCCACAACATCCTTAAACAGCTCAATTTGATTCAGGGTTTCTTCCCCTTTTACTCTGAAAGCTTTTATAATCTTTATATCCTGGCCGGCCAATTTGGCTGTTAACTCAGTACAATATTCAGGCGGCTCATTGCCATGCAGTTGAACGTGTTTTACACCGGATTTTTTTACTGTCAGAGCGATGTTATCTATTACATCATCAACAAAGATGCCGACCGGGATAAATACTGGTGGTAGTTTCTTTATTATATCAGCGGCGTTTTTCACGGAGATTTTTCTTTTGCTGTCTTTGTAGAAGTTAAATCCGAGGAAATCGGCGCCGAGCATAACGGCATCGGATGCATCCTGAAAATTGGTAATCCCGCAAATTTTAATTTTAGTCATTAAATATCTCCTATAGAATCATTTAAGAATTGATATGGAAAAACACGATTTCGAACGACATTGAGATATTTAGGTGAAAAAACCGTTAAAAAATTGACATGTTTGACGACCACAGGGAGGAGTTTGTCAATTTTAGGTTTTTGAACCGTCCCTGCCCTTATGTGCAGGGGAAATATCTCGGGGAGAGAGGAATTGTGTTTTTTCATATCAAATTTCCTTTATCACATTATCAATTCAATTAACTTGCTTTTTATGTTTTCTGCACGCATCAGCGTTTCGCCGATAAGCGCAGCATTTATCCCCGCATCCTTCAGCTTGAAAATATCATACTTTGTCTTTATACCGCTTTCAGAAACAACAATCTTGCCTTCCGGAAGCTTCTTCTTTATCTTGAAAGTAGAACTAATATCAACTGAAAAATCATCAAGATTTCTGTTATTTATTCCTATAATATCCGGGTTTGCTTTGATTACTTTATCTATCTGATTTTCATTATGCAATTCTACCAAAGCAGAAAGGCCGATGCTTTTGCAAACAGCTAAATAGTCGCACAACTGCTGTTCGCTCAGTAATTCTGCAATCAGCAGAACCGCATCAGCGAAATAGGCCCTGGCTTCAAAAATCTGGTATTCATCTATAATAAAATCTTTTCTTAAAATAGGGATGGGCGCGCTGTCATAAGCCCTTATTAAATGAAATAAATCCCCATGGAAATGTTTTTCCTCTGTCAGCACAGAAATAGCGGAAACGCCCCCGTCAGCAAGTTCTTTTGCAAGTTTGCCTGCGTCATAAAGCGGGCGGATAATTCCCGCTGAAGGAGAAGCTTTCTTTATTTCCCCGATTATGTTGAAAGTTGATTTTTTTGAAATTGATTCTTTGAAATTCCTGGCAGGAGAGACTCTCTTTAACATTTCCTGAAGTTTTGACAGCGGAAGCTTTGCTCTTTTTTGCAGAACAGATTCTTTCTTTTCGGTTAATATTTTAGTTAGGAAACCTTCCATTTGTATGTTTTCACTTATTTGTAAATTGTTTAAGTTCTTCCACTTTTTTAAGCGCCTTGCCTGAATCGATTGATTTTTCGGCAAGTTTAATCCCTTCTTTAATGTCTTTTGCTTTTCCTGCGGCCACCAGGGCCGCGCCGGCATTTAAAATGACTGCGTTACGCCTCGCGCCTTTCTGCCCTGAAAGTATTTCAATGGTTATCTTTGTATTTTCATTCACATCTCCGCCAACAATTTCGATGAGCTGTGACCTTTCAATGCCAAAATCTTCCGGCCTGATGGTGTAGCTTTTGATCTTGTTGTTTGATAATTCATAAATTTTTGTTTCATCACAAATAGAAATTTCGTCTAAATTATCCGCTGAATGAAAAACAAATGCGTGTCTAGCCCCCATATTTTTTAAAGCATAGGCAAGCGGCTCGCATAGTTCAGAAGCATATACGCCTAAAAGCTGGGCGGATGCGCTCGCTGGGTTGGATAAAGGGCCTAATACATTAAAAATTGTCCTTATACCGATTTGTTTGCGCGGCCCGACAGCATATTTCATTGCTGTGTGCCAGGCGGGAGCAAAAAGAAAAACGATACCTACTTCTGTTAAACACTGCTGGGCCTGTTCTCTGGTAAGCTCAAGTTTTATCCCTAATGATTCCATCAAATCAGCGCTTCCGCAGGATGATGAAACCGACCTGTTTCCGTGTTTCGCTACAAATGCGCCCGCGCCAACCGCAACAAACGCTGTTACAGTTGATATGTTGAAGGTTTTGCTGGAATCACCTCCGGTACCGCAGGTATCAAGTATTCTTTCTGAACGGGGTACTGTTGACACAAACGGAACCGCAAACTGGCGCATTACTTTTGCGCATCCTGTAATTTCATCGATTGTTTCGCCTTTCATGCGCAAAGCGGTAATAAAAGAAGAAATCTGGGCTTCGCTGGCCTGCCCGGACATTATTTCAGTCATAACTTCAGATGCTTCTTTTTCCGTAAGGTTCTTTCCAATGACTACTTTTTGTATGGCTTCTTTGATCATTTTAGTTTCAAAAAGTTCCTTAAAAGCTTTTTGCCCTCTATGGTTAAAATTGACTCCGGGTGAAACTGTACTCCTTCAACCGGGCATTTATGTATTTTGCTTCTCACTCCCATAATCTCACCGTCTTTAGTCCAGGCAGTTATCTGGAACATTTTTGGAAGCGATTTTTTTTCTGCCAGAAGCGAATGATACCTGGCGGCATCAAAAGGATTGGCTATTCCTTTGAATATCGTTTTTTTATCATGATAAACCTGCGAGGTTTTCCCGTGCATAAGTTTTTTGGCTCTTACAATTTTGCCGCCGAAAGCGTAGACTATCGATTGATGCCCCAGGCATACTCCCAGAATAGGTATTTTACCTGCGAATTTTCTAGCAACTTCAACCGAAATGCCGGCTTCTTTCGGCGTGCAAGGCCCGGGTGAAATTATTATGTAATCCGGATTTATTTTTTCAATTTGAGCAGCCGTTATTTTATCGTTGCGGTAAACCGCAATAGACTGCCGGGTTCCCGCTTTTCCAGCGACTATTTCCCCTAAATACTGGACAAGATTGTAGGTAAATGAATCGTAGTTATCTATTACAAGTATCATATTGATTCCTTTAGTTTGATGATTCAGCTAAATCAATGGCTGAAAAAAGCGCTTTTGCCTTATTTTGCGTTTCGTAAAATTCTGTTTCAGGGTCTGAATCAGCTACCAGGCCCGCTCCCGCCTGGACATATGCAGTTTTATCTTTAAATAAAATAGTTCTTATCGTTATTGCCATATCCATGTTTCCGGAATAAGAGAAATATCCAACTGAGCCCGCGTAGGTTTCGCGGGGAGTTTTCTCAAGCTCGGCAATTATTTCCATGGCTCTTATTTTCGGCGCGCCTGAAACCGTGCCGGCAGGGAAACAGGCTTCAAAAAGGTCAAAAGCGTCCATGCCTTTTTTAAGTTTTCCTATTATGAATGAAACCAGATGGATCACATGCGAGTATCTCTCTATAACCATCAATTCTGGTATTTTGATAGAATTAAAATCGCAAACTCTGCCCAGGTCGTTTCTTCCAAGGTCCACAAGCATTATATGTTCTGCTTTTTCCTTTGGAGAAGCCAATAACGCTTTTTCGTATTTTTTTTCTTCCGCTTCGTCTTTGCCCCGGGGTTTGGTGCCGGCAATGGGCCTGAGTTCAGCCATATCGTCTTCTTTTCTCACAAGTATTTCAGGAGACGACCCTATCAGCTGAAAATCCTTCAAGTTGAGATAATACATGTAGGGTGAAGGATTGACCGTCCTAAGAACACGGTATATTTTAAAAGGGTGAACACTGATTTTCTTTTCAAACCTTTGAGATATTACTGTCTGGATAATATCACCAGCCCGGATATACTCCTTCGCTTTTTTTACATTATCCATATATTCTGTTTTTGTGTTATTTGATTTAGGCTCGACAACATGCTTATTTTCCCGGTTGAAATCAAGAAAATTAGAAATATCAAGATTGCGTTTATTGCGTAGTTCTTTGATTATTGAATCTATCTTTTTACAGGCGTCAGAATACTGTTTGTTTAAATTTACATTTTTTTGCGCAAGGTCGACACAGGCAACGATTTTTGTTTTATGCGTGAAATGGTCAAAAATAATTATTGTGTCCGTAAAAAGCAGGATAGCATCAGGCAGCTGCTCCAGGTTCTGGTTTATCCTCGCTATATCTTCAAAGTTATGGATCATCTCGTAGCCAATATAGCCTACCGCCCCGCCCCAGAATCTGGGCAGGCCCTTGATAACCGCGGGCTTATAGGCCGCCATAAGTTTTTTTAGTTCCGATAAAGGATTTTCAGAGTTTGACTTAAAAACTTGTTTATTTTCTATAATCTCGTACTTTTTATTTTTGGATTTGAATATAAGTTTTGGATCCCAGGAAATGAAAGAATATCTCCCCCACCTTTCGGTTCCTTCTACGCTTTCCAGCAGGTAGGAATAATCCTTTTCCAGCGCTAATTTTGCAAACGTAGAGACAGGGGTCTCGCAATCAGCAAGAATTTCCTTATATACGGGAATAATGTTATGGTTTACGGCAATTTTTTTGAATTCTTCTAAGGGAGGGTAGAACATGTTACTTTTTACCGTAAACCTTTTTCGGGTCAAACAATGGTTTTCCGGTAACCTTCAATAAGTTTTTATCTATTTTTCTATAGAAACAGGACTGGTATCCCGTATGGCATGCGGCACCGCCGATTTGTTTAACTTTTAACAGAATGCAGTCTGCGTCGCAATCTACAAATATCTCTTTTACCAGCTGGACATTGCCTGATGATTCGCCTTTAAGCCATAGTTTTTGCCTGGAACGGCTGAAAAAACAGGCTTTTTTGTTTTTTGAGGTCAACAGGAAGGATTCCCTGTTCATATAAGCTACCATCAATACTTTGCCGGTTTTATAATCCTGAACTATGGCTAGTATCAGCCCGTTTGCGTCATATTTCAGTGAATCAGCTATTTTGTTGTTCATTTTTAAAAACCCTTATATTTTCAACAAGTCTTCAAATTTTACGGATTCATTATACAGCGCTTTCCCGATTATTACCCCGGCAACTCCGTCTTTTTCTATCTCCTTGACTTTTTTTACATCTTCAAGCGAGCCGATGCCGCCGGAAGCGAAAACACTAAGCCCGCTGGTACGGGCGATATTGCCTATCTCTTCGATATTTGCGCCTTCCAAAGTGCCGTCTTTTGTCACATCAGTTACTATAATTTCTTTCATGCCGTTATCTTTAAGTTTCTTTGCAAAATCGACCGCATTCGTTTCCGTAATTTCTTTCCAGCCGCCGATGGCTATTTTTCCGTCAGTTATGTCTACCGCGCCTATGATTTTATCGCCGTATTTTTTTATTGTTTTTCTTGTCAGTTCCGGGTTATAAACCATCAAAGTTCCAAGAATAAGCTTATCTATGCCCAGTTCAATAAAATGACTGATGGCTTTCTCGTCCCTTATTCCGCCGCCGAGCTGGATTATCCCGATGAAAGATTTTCTTATCTGGGCAATACAATCTACGTGCTGGGGAGTGCCGCGGAATGCGCCGTCAAGGTCAACTATATGGATCCTTTTAGCGCCTTTAGATTGCCACATTTTTGCCATGAAAACAGGATCGTTTGAATAAATCGTTTCTTTTTCTATTTTACCCTGGGTTAACATTACACATTTGCCCAGATGAATATCAATCGCCGGAATAATTATCATTTTTGTACCTCTTAAAGTTTTCCTTTTGTTGAAGGCACTCTTTTTATTTTAGCGTCTTTTTTTACTGCCTGCGCAAGAGCCCTTCCAAAACCTTTAAAAATTGATTCAGCAATATGATGATTGTTCCTTCCATGTTTCATGGAGATATGAAGAGTGACCCCTGCGTTATTTGCAAATGCCTGAAAAAACTCTTCCAGCAAACTGTAATTAAATTTTTCCGCGAAGGATTTTGCGAATTTTACCTTATAAACCAGGCAGGGCCTTGCGGAAATGTCTATTGCTATATAGGATAATGCTTCATCCATCGGCATCAGGAAATTTCCATACCTTTGAATCCCCTTTTTGTCGCCGAGCGCTTTTTTTACTGCCTGCCCCAGCACAATGCCGATATCTTCAACTAAATGATGGTCATCTATTTCAGTATCGCCTTTTGCGGATACAATTAGGTCAAAATTCCCGTGATGTGCAAACAAGGTGAGCATATGATCCATAAACGCGATGGATGTTCTAACGCTATGCTTCCCTTTTCCCGAGAGGTTCAGCAGCATCTTTATAGCAGTTTCTTTTGTCCTGCGTTCTATGTTTGCTTTCATAATTCCCCTACTTCTATGTTCTGACTTTTACAGACTTTCCGTGCATTCTGAGGCCTTCTGTGTATGCAAGCTGAATAATGTCTTTTGAATCTCTTTTCAAGGCTTTGTTATCATATTCGATATAACTGGTTTTTTTCATAAATGTCTGTACTGACAGCCCGGAAGAAAACCTGGCTGTTCCTGCGGTAGGCAGGGTATGAGAGGGCCCTGCATAATAATCGCCTGCGGCAACCGGTGAATATTTGCCGATAAATACCGCCCCTGCATTTTTTATTTTCGATACTATACTTTTTGCTCCTCTGTGCATTATCTGCAAGTGTTCCGGAGCAATTTTATTTACTTTATCAATAGACTGTTGCAGGCTGCAGCAGTCCATGATTATTTGTCTTTTAACGGATAAATGAGGAATATCTTCCTTGTTTTTCTTTATTTCTTTCTCGATAAGTTTTTTTACCTTTTCTATTACTCTCTTTGAGTCGCAGTACAAATATCCTTTTGCATCAGGAGCATGTTCTATCTGGGCTAGCAGGTCATAGGCAATATATACCGGATTTGAAGATGAATCGCAGATTAATGCAACCTCGCTGGGTCCGGCAATTAAATCAATTCCGACGTTACCGAATAATTGCCTCTTAGCTTCAGTGACATAACTGCTGCCCGGCCCTATTATCATGTCAGCTTTCGGCAGGGCCTCAGTTCCAAAAGCAAATCCCGCGATGGCCTGCGGGCCTCCGACACGGAATACTTTGTCAACTTTTGCTGCTTTTGCAGCATATAATACCGACGGGGTAATGTTCGCCGGTGGCGTAGCGATGTATATATTTTTAACCCCAGCTATCCTGGCAGGGATTACTGTCATCAGCACAATAGAAGGGTAATAGGCGTATTTACCTCCGGCGATGTAAACACAAATGGTTTCAACCGGCTTTACAATCTGCCCGACAGTTTTACCCTTGTTTGAGTATTTCCAGGATTTTGTGATTTTATTGCGCTCGCATTTGTGGAAGAATTCGATATTTTCTGCGGCGTGATTTATGGCGTGTTTTAAATTTGTGTCTATTTTGT
>JAHIVV010000036.1 GCA_018816525.1 Elusimicrobiota bacterium | reverse complement strand
CCTTATCAATCTGCCGCCTATTTTTATCAGTTTCAGCTGTATCGTCCTCAATGACCAATCCTTTATCCCTTCCGGTAATGCCAGTGTTCTGAAAATATTCCCCAGATTATATGCCATTATGAATAGTTTCAACCTGACTTCGTTTTCCTCAAATCCCTGACAGCTAAGTTTTGTCCAGTTCAGGGCATATTTGCCTTCTTTTAAAGGAATTCACAAAAACGAATACTATTCAGTGTCCTTTGGCAGTTTATGTAAATGGGTGCCGCTAACACAGTCCAGGATATGCAATATAATGAAGCTTCTTTTGCTTGCGCCGGATATTCAGGAAGAGATACTGTTAAACACTACAGGCAAAATGCTCCAACTGAATGAAAGGTTAATAAAGAAAATACCGTTGGAAATATATTGGGATAAACAGCGAGAAATGTGGAAAAATATCACCTCAGGACTCTCAGAATAATACAGAGATAGCTCCCGCCCTAAATAATCAGCTAATTTCAGAGCGATTCAAATTCAAAATATTTTCAAGAAATACTGCTAAAATAGCTCTGGACTATTGAAAACTGAAAATACCCAAAATCAGAGATAGAGAGAGGAATACTGGCTGAAAGAAATGAATATTTGAGGTTGATTACTGAAAAACCGCAAAAAGAGATAAGCCAGCTTTTGTTTAAATCACAAAAAGCTGGTTTTGTCTGACCCTAAAACCAATATGGTAGCGGTTTTAGGGTTCGCACTATGCGAAATAAAAAAACCTCATGCATACTGGATAATGCGTGAGGCTCTGAACTGCTCTGCCTGGAATTTCCAGGCGTTATAATAGCCTGCCGGGGTAAGTATAAGGCCTAAATACATCTCTCTATTTTTTCCCCTGACATTATAGCAATTATATCATATTTTCCCGGATTTTGAGAAACCAAAACTCAATATTATTACAAGCTCGAACCGAGAATTTCAGAGCTTTTTCTGTCCAATTTGTCCACTTTTCAAGGCCCGAATTTCACCTAAACTATCGATATTTCGTATGTTTTCGCGTGTCCAGCAAGCGAGATAGGGACATGCCATTTTTATGCTCATAGGCAATACCTTTTTGTCAGTAAGGAAAGCTGGAAGCCCCTGCTTTTCGCGACCAATTATGCAATTTCAGTTAAAGATTAATGATTTGATACAAACTTGTGAATTAAGCTTGAAATGAGTGTCTGGTATGGGATACCTTCCCTGATGGCTAGTCTTTGAATACCTTCCAAATCCCTAGATGAAACCCTTATATTCAAACGCTTATCTTTTCTTATAGTATTGGCAGCATAGCGCATGTAGTTATTTTTATGTTTATTAAATTCTTTAATGCTTTCCCATTCATCTTTTTCATATGATTTAACTAATTCTTTTTCATTTTTGTCCATTTTCAATGCCCCCTTTTAAGTATTTCTTTGTCGCCTTTCTATTTGGAATTACTGTTTTTAAAAATATTTCTTTTTCAGTCTCTATAAAAGGAACCAGGTAAACATAATTATCTACTTCTACAACAAATATTTTTTGACCTTTATATTTATCCCTTCTTGGATTCTCTATAGTATCAAGTAAATGGCCTTTTTCTATACAAAATACGATTTCTTCAAAAGTTATATTTCTTTCTGTAAACAGCTTTTTGTTTTTCTCATTACTCCAGCTGAAGACTTTCATATAATTATGTTATCACATTGTGTGTCTTTTGTCAACAGGTCGTATTAAGTCGTATTAAGTCTGAGAATTTGTCAGTAAGCCCTAAATAAACCAAGGAGGTAGCCCTATGGCTAACATTGTACAAGAATTAGAGTTTACTGACAAGTACCTGTTTGAACAGTACCTGTTTGAAAGATGGTCGCAAGTAAAAGAGGATTTTTGGGGAGATCTGAAACTTGAACAGGAACGAGCGCTAAAAAGGTTACTTGAAACCAGCATGGAAATAGAAGTTCAGGACTTGATAGGTTGTGGAAAATGGGGACACAATAAAGTTCGTCCCATATTCAGAAACGGATTCAGGTATCGCAGTTTACTGAGCACTTACGAACATTTAGCAAACATCAAAGTTCCCAGAATCAGATCCGGAAGGATGAATTTCAGTTGCATAGCTGCATATTCCCGCAGGGCGCCGGATGTTGACCATACTATCCTGGAAATGTTTTTAAACGGTGTTTCTACCAGAAAAGTATCCGAAGTCCTTGAGCCGTTATTTGGGATGCGCGCCATAAGCGCTGCCGGTGTATCAAGAATTACAAAGAGCTTAAATAATATCGTTAATAAACATCATGCAAGAAGTTTATCTGACGATTACATATATTTAATTGCGGACGGCGTTTATTTCAATGTCAAAAACCCAATCTTGAAAAAAAGACGTTGTGTGCTGGTTGTTTACGGCATTAAGTCCACAGGTAAAAGGGAGTTAATTGATTTCCAGCTGGCTTCGCACGGCGAATCACAACAAGCTTGGGAACTGTTTTTCAACAGGCTATATATCACAGAGGCCTTGAAGGCAAACACCTGAGGCTTGTTGCGCGACATGGAAATAACGGACTTAAAAATGCGATATCAACGGTATCCTCTCCCTCTATACGTGTCCCCGGAATTATTGTTTTTTACATTCCCAGTTTTTTTCGCAGTTTGTTGAAGTCAACCTTTATGGGCCGGGATTCCTGCATTTTTTCAAACGAAGAAATCAGTTCTTCAAGCATCTTTTTGCCCTTGTCAGTCTTTGCCGCCTGCTGTGGGCTAAGGTTATTAAGCGCCGGCACACGATGGTTAACCCAGTCTGTAAGGTAGTGTTCTTCCAGCTTTTGCCTTAACGCTTCCTGAACTTCCGGGCGGGAATTCAATTCCTCGTTCTCGCGGTGCATCCGCTCCAGCTCTTCCGCGGACGGCTTCGGCAGGCTGTCCTGGCTGAAGCTTTCCATTTTCTCATATTTAAGGTATCCTTTGAATTCGTTCTCCAGCTTTTGTTTGAGGCGAAGGGCTCTCTCAAGAGAATTTGTTTCGCCTACCAGCCTGTTGCCTTCCATTTTCAGAGTACCCAGGGTTATATTAGGGAAAAGAACCTTATTCTTTCGGTTTTTTCCCTGCCAAATCCAGATGGAATTCCTCTTGTCATAGGAAAAAGTCTTTTGTTTATCCAGTTTCTCGCTGAGCCCGGTTATCACATCTATAAGAAAATATACTTTTGTAACCTGCAGAAGCTCTTTATCTGTATTAACCAGAATCTTTGGTATTACAGATGATTTTTCCGGATGGAGATAAACAAGCCATCCATAGGCCGAAGCCTTGCAGTAAGAGGCAAATATGTTATTCTTTTGCGCCCATACTTCACCGGATGAAAGCTTCTCGTACTCCTTTACTTGCCTGCCGATTGTTTCAAGAAAATCTTTTTCCGCTTCGGAAGGCAGTATATATGGCGCGGAGGCTATATAATAAACACCCTGCACCAGGAAAAAACGCGTATACCACAAATCCCCGGGCGTTGCCCCCCGTTCAAAAGGTTCGTTAATCCTGGCGGACTTTAATATCCTGTCTGTATAGAGCTCCCTGAAAGTTATTGTCATATCCGTCAGTGAAATAACCCTGTACCAGGCGCTATAACTGCCCGACATCATCTTTATGCATTCATTCCCGATTTGGTTGAGTTTCTGGAGTTCCGGGATTTTCATGAACCGCTGACAGACTGTTTCACGGGTTTTCCCAAAATGATAGTCAAAAATCTGCCAATAAAAGAAAAAACTGTCCGGCGCGCCATCAGGACTGCCAGGATGAAATCTTTTTTCAAATCCCATGCATGCTTTTTCAAGTTCTCTGCCTTCCGGGCCGGAATTCATCAGCGCCATCGAATACGCCGTCAACGCAGGCATGAGCTGAAGGCACGCGTCAAGAGGGGTATTGGTAAGCATTTCGGCAGGCATACTGAGATCGGGCCTGCTTCTTGCTTCCTCATCCTTTGGGCCGCAGCATTTTTTGTATTTTTTCCCGCTTCCGCACGGGCACGGGTCGTTCCTTCCCGCTTGTTCATTCATGATTATCCTCTCCTGGCCATAACCTGTATTTTGATGCTATCTCTGCTGCAAGAAAAGAAATATCTCTTTCAACTGGAATAAAATTGAATGTGGGTATGGCGAGAATCTGTTCAACAAATTCAATTGCCAACTCAGAATCATTTGTACCGCGGGCTATTGCTGAACTTATTTCTGGTAAAATTATCTCTGGAAGGTAAACAGCGGTTTGCGAAATCCGGATTGTTTTTATCAATTTAGAACTAAATTGATAATTTGATTCTTTTGGGAAAAATGAATTAACGATTACACTGGCATCAATACAATACATGTTATTATCTGCGCCCTTCGGAAATTAACTGCCAGCTTGTTTTTGAACTTTTCCATTCTTTACTGATTTTTTTACCCAATTTTTCAAGTTTTTCCCAGGCTGCAGGATCCTTTCTTTCCAGTTTCGTGTGTTTTTTTATTTCCAATACTTGCGTTTCGATATTCCGTGTTACCATTTTTAACCCCCATTTTCAGCTTCTGTTTTCTTCAACCGGCATTCTTATATTACGATTCTATTATAATAGAAAAAAGTCATTAAATCAAGTTTCCTTTATCGCGCGGTATTGTAATGACACTATCGTTTTACAAGGAAGAAACAAAGAGGTATAATTTAACAGAATCAGCCCAAAGATAACGCTGAGGAATATATGAATTCAGACGATATAAATACTCTTACTCAAAAACTTGAAAATTCGCTCCAAGAATGCAACCGCCTCAAAGAAGAAAACGAGCGATTGAAGAAACAACTTGCCGCTCATCAGGCATTGTCAGGTATAAAAGAAAGAAAAATTGAGCACATACAAAATAAGAGTTCTTTTTCACAAGAAGAAAAAATACGTATCTTTCTTAAACTGTTCCGGGGCAGGGAAGATGTCTTTGCTATACGCTGGGTTTCACGGAAAGGCAAATCAGGTTACTCCCCTTCCTGCGCAAACGAATGGGATAATAAATTATGTCATAAGCCCCATATTAATTGTTCTGAATGCCATAACAGGAAATACCTGCCGATTACCAATGAAATAGTATACAACCACCTCTCCGGTAAAAAGACTATTGGCATCTACCCTCTATTATCGGATGAAACCTGCTGGTTCCTTGCCGTGGATTTTGATGGATCCTCATGGCAAAATGACGCTTCTACCTATCTTGCCGTGTGCAACGACCTGAATATTTCCGCCGCCTTGGAACGCTCCCGGTCAGGTAACGGCTGCCACGTCTGGATATTCTTTGAAGAAAATGTCCCGGCGGCGCTTGCCCGGAAACTTGGGGCGGTTATTCTTTCAAAAGCCCTTGAAAACAGGTACCAGATCGGATTCAGGTCATATGACAGGTTCTTCCCTAACCAGGATACCATGCCGAAGGGTGGTTTCGGAAACCTGATAGCCTTGCCCCTGCAGAAAGCGCCACGCGAAAATGGGAATAGCGTTTTCCTGACTCCTGATTTTAAACCGTTCCCTGATCAATGGGACTATCTGTCTTCCGTAAAGAAACTATCCTTCCGGCATTTGTCCGAAATCATTGATAATAACCGTGACATCGGAACGCTCGGAGAGATAAGAACCGTCGCCGACCCGGATAAACCAGTAGAAGATGACCCGTGGACACTGCCTCCTTCAAAGAAAAAGAAAATTGTTTTTGATACACTGCCTGAGAAAATACGAGTCGTTTTGGGTAACCTGATTTACATTGAGAAAAAGGATTCGGCGTCAAAAGTTATCAAGCACCTGCTCAGCATCGCCGCATTCCAGAATCCCGAGTTCTATAAAGCCCAGATGATGCGCCTGTCAACTTTCGGCAAGCCGCGCATAATTGCCTGCGGTGAGGACAAACCAGAATCCGGCTATATTGCTCTTCCAAGGGGATGTCTGGATGACTTGATGGCTTTCTTCAAGGAATACAAAATAGAGCCGGTCGTTGAAGACCAGCGCCTTGAAGGGAATAGAATCAACGTTGAATTTGAAGGCGAACTGCGCCCCATGCAGCAGGAAGCAGTGAAAATTGTACTGAAACACGACATAGGGATAGTATCTGCCGGTACGGCTTTCGGTAAAACGGTACTGGCTGCCAACATCATAGCCAGGAGACGAGTCAATACTATCGTGCTTGTCCACAGGAAACAATTGCTGGAACAATGGGTAAAAATGCTGTCCGCTTTCTTGAATATCCCTGAAAAGAACATCGGAAAGATTGGCGGTGGAAAGAACAAGGTCACCGGCGTTATTGATGTCGCTATAATACAGAGCCTGTTCCGCAAAGGAATCGTTAAGGACTTTGTAGCTGACTACGGGCAGGTCATCGTTGATGAGTGCCATCATGTTTCCGCGTTCAGTTTTGAGCAGGTCATGAGAGAGGTCAAGGGAAAGTATGTTCTCGGTTTGACCGCCACACCCATCCGCAAGGATGGTCACCATCCGATAATAATCATGCAATGCGGCCCCATAAGGTTCAGAGTCGCAGAAAAGCAGCAGGCAATTGAACGCGCCTTTGAACACCTTGTAATCCCCAGGCATACTGATTTTCAGGTAGCAGATGACTCTGAAATACAGATACAGAACCTTTACCGCATGCTCACACAGGATACCGCAAGAAACGAGTTGATTGTACGGGATATTCTATCCTCAATCAAGACAGGAAAATCTCCCCTTCTACTCACGGAAAGGACTGAGCATCTTGAATTTTTCAGGACAAGGCTTGAGGGACTCGTCAAGAATATATTTGTTTTCAAGGGAGGAATGGGCAGAAAACAATTTAAGGAACTCAACAATAACCTGTCATCCCTTCCCGCCGGAGAAGAAAGAATCATTCTCTCAACAGGGCGCTACATGGGCGAAGGATTTGACGATAAGCGCCTTGACGTGCTATTTCTTGCCCTGCCGGTTTCGTGGCGAGGCACCTTGGCACAATACGTCGGTCGGCTCCATCGCCTAAATGACAACAAGAAACAAGTCGCGGTCTATGATTATGCTGATGTAAAGGTACCACGTCTAAAAAGAATGTATGATAAACGCCTGAAAAGTTATAAGGTGCTGGGATATAGACTCACGGAACAGGACAGTACCACTGCTCAAATTTCTCTTTTGTAATGCAGATATCCTGTTAAAGGATTAATAAAATGGATAATTTTGTTGTCGAATTGCGAGAAGCGGAATATGCTCCATTGACCACGAGCAAACATCTTGAGAAATTAAAACGATTATTTCGGGCTTACGGAATATCTATATTTCTAAGATCAGCATTGTTAATAACACCTATATCAATATGTTTTAAAAAATCACTCAAGAGTTTCGTGTTGTTTTTAAGAATAAAACCAAAACTCGAAGAAAGTTGATCTTCTTCTTTTCCACTTACTAAATCAAAAATATTACTTACAGACCCCATGTTTTTTTACCAATAAAAAAAGGGCCAACGAATCGCCCCCGAGCCACATCAGTAACCCGGAATGATCGTTAACCCATCCTGTGCGGACAAGCAACATCACCCATCGTACTGATGTGTGCCTTCTCTTTCGAGAAAGCTCTGCCTTTCTTAAAGGCTTACGAAGTTTAAATCGCCCAAAATGTTTGTTTCTACGACGGTATTACTATACTATATAAACGGCTAAAAATCAACGTTCTTCGCTTATAATTCCGACTACACCGTCCCATTACGATATGTTGTTTTGTGCTGAGAAATCAGAACCGTCCCCATTTGACCCGGGAATCCAGCGTTGCTTATGCTTCTTTATTATTCTTTTCCCAAAGGGGCCGTAAAAATTCCGCACCGCGGCTGCCATAAATATTGCAGATTTCATCTGCCTGCTCTTTCTTTTTGTTGTCTTTTTTCCCTGCTTCATAAAGGTATTCAACCAATTCAATGATATTTTCTTTTTTATAATCAGGAGTTGATGTTTCAAGCATTTTTAAATAAATTTCGCCGATATAATTAATGCTTTTGCCCTTTTCTTTCAGCTCATTTAAATATTCAATAAAAAACATTGAGTCGAAATCCATGCCCGCATAAGGAGCTGACAGCAACAGCCACTTTGAATTTTCTGAATCTATTTTTGGCAGAAAAACAGACAATTTTGCTAATTCTGCTAATATTTTTTTATCTTCATCGGTTAAATTGCCTTTAAATTTATTTTTATAAACCCAACTCCAAAACTCAAGTATTTTCTCTTCTATTTTTTTCTGTTTTTCTTTATCTTTTGGTTTTTTATCATCTTTTCTGTGTACCCAAAAACAACTGATGATTTCACATATTTTTTTAACATCCCATTCTTCAATTAGTTTTCCAAAAAGGGTTTTATCTGTAAAATCCTCTTTTTCAAGCAAATATCCAACACAAATATGATGGATTAAACGGTTTAATGTATCATCTTTCTTAAATTTATATCCCAACGCTCTTTTATAATGCGGTTGCATTGAATCATAAAGGCTTACATGAATGCCAGCTGAAAGGTAACCAATAATGAAACATTCCCAAAGATAATCATCTTTAAACCCATTTAAATCAATATTTTTTACTGTCCAGTCTTTGTCTAAATAGTTAAAATTAGTAAGATACCTGCCAAGCCAGGTATATCCTTCCGGTATTGAATTATCCAATATATCCTGATATTTGCTCTTTATACACTTTTCCCAGTTTATTTCTTGCTGTTCTTTTTTTAAATCTTCTTCAACTCTTTTTATCCGTAACGCGCATAGGAATAATGCTTCAGATAGCCTTCCAAACGGGGAATTCATGGCATGAGTAACCGGATCATTATTTAAATCATGATGTTTTTTTAGTATCTCATCTTTTTCGTTTAACATCCCTGTAATCAAAATATCAAATATTTCTGATATCGGTTTAAAATGTTCCTCTTTCCAAAAATCTTCCTGAGCACCTTCGCGGACAATATCAGCAATTGGCCCTGCTAAACCGATGTGATTAGTTTTCCACCTTTCTTTTTTTACAATATATTTCTCGTTATCTTCCCAATAGTCGTTTCTATCTATATATTCTTTTATAAAATCAAATACTTTCATCCAATCTATAGTCTTTTTATCATTCCAAGCGTTCTTGACACCGCTTAAAATACTACGGACATAAATAAACGCTGTTTCTTTGAAAGAATCCAGGTCATTTATGAATTTTTCAGGCTGAATCTTAACAGAATCTACTATAACACTGCATAAACCGTCAAAATCACGCTCTGGCCAGGGGCCGCCTTCCGGGTTATAGCTAACCAAATAATCAGCAATCTCTTTGTTTGATTTCTGTAGTAAATCTTCTACTTTTAATGGAGCTGAGGCTTCTATCGGCTCCCAGCTTGTTTTAATTTCGCCAATTGCAGCCGACAAACCTGTATTTATTTTTGTTTTTGCCTGCAATTCATCATGTTTTACCTTAAATACTTGGATATGGCTTAATTCCTTATAGCGTTTTTGTTTCCAAATATCCGGATCGCTCTTATAATCCTTTCCTGGACCTTCAGTAATTTTCCTTTGAAGCGAATCGATTTGTTCTAGCGTTAATTCTTTGAAATTATTAAAAAGATGCTTTAATTCATCACCAAAACTAAACCCGTCCAAAAGAACAAATTCAACATCTTTTTCAAGTTCTTCAAAATAAATATCTTTGTATTTATTTGCATTTTCCTCATCATATCCCATCACATATATTGCCATTTTCTTAAAATAGTAGCTTTTATCTTGAAGACAGGTTTTTAAAATGCTTTTTGTTTCATTTTCGTTTGCTTTGGACTTCGAAATTAGAATCTGTTTAAGAATTTCTGCCAATAATTCCAAGGGCTCATTGCCATAATGTTCAGTTTTAGAATAAGAAGATAAATACGTCTCATCTCTATCGCTTTTCAGGAACTTTTTTATATTTTCTGAAATATTCTCAATAAGTTTTACTGAACAATTCTCACCAATTTTACCTGCATATTTCTTATCTATAAATGATTCTTTAAGATAATACGATTCTATAACCGTATCAAATTCATTTCTTCCTTCTTTTTGGGGCAATGTCTTGAGTGCTAATGTATATTCCGTAATTTTCTCTGCTTTTTTTATATCTTCGGGATTTTCTAAGAATTTTGGCAATAACTTATCTACAATTTCAGGGCCTTGTAATGCAGTTGTGAATTTTGAACCAAGCCAAATGGGGATCAAATCTAATATATTTTCAGTTACCGCTTCTTTTGGCAAATTACAAAGTATTTTCACAAAATACCACCATGTTCGGTAATTATCTAATTTATTATCGTTTTTTACATGATATTCTGTAACAGTTTTAATAATATCCAGTAATTCTTCAATATACCCTTTGTTTTCTTCCTGCTTTTCTTTTATTTGTATTGATATTTTCTCAAGATAAGGCAAAACATTCCATTCCGGTGTAATAAAATACCCTTCTTGATTGGACGGAACTGGCCCCGGTGCATTTCCTGGTAAAAAATATCCTTGTTCATACAAATCCTGAAACCATTGTATTGATATAAGTTTTTTGAAAAAATATCTTTTTCTTGGTTCATTTTGCAATAAGTTAGGTAATGTTTTTAAAATATTTTCGGTAGGTTTGTTATTTTTTAATATTTGATCTAACAAGATAATTAATCCTAAATACTGCCCAACTAACTTTAATAATATTATTTCAAATTGTTTCCACAACGCATTAAATGATTCTTTTTCTCTTGGGGTGTTCCACCCACCCTGTCTATGCGCGTACTTATGAAATTCCTTTGCTATTTTGTGCCATCTTTTAGCAAAGTCATCATCTTTGCTTACTCCTAAAACTTCACATATTTCGTCAATTTGACTACTCTTCTTTTTGTTGCCACATGTTGGACATATCTTTATTTCGGCCTTTTTTGTTGAAGCATAAATATCTCTTATTGAACCTTCGATTTCTCTCGCTAAATGTGCAAGTATGTAAGGTCTAGAACTAAAATCACTTTTAAATATTCTTACACCATCACAATACATAGATGAAATTTCTTCACCGATATCTCGCAATCCATTATAAATATCTATTTGATATTTTTCTAATCGTAAGTCTGTATCTTTTATTTTTAACTCAGTATTTATCATACACTCTTTGCTTTTGAAATTCGGTTCCAGACGAGGCGGCAGACGGCACGGTAAACTTCTTTACGCTCGTCTTTTGTTAAGTCCAGCGCGTCAAAGACGATTTTGTCTAGTTCTGCCCTGTCATGCAATGGTTTTGGTTCCTGTTCTTCAATTGGGTTTTTTGATTGTGGGTCTATCCCGCATTCTTCAAAAATGGACTTGATTTCACGATTAACATTAATAGATCTATTGCCATTAATTTTGAATAAGGATGGGTTCAAAATTGTCAATTTTTCTACTTCTATTACCGTGGCATCAATTAATCCACCGCCCCCACCATAGCTATGCGATTGTATTTCTATCATTAATACAATATATGTTGCGTTCAAAGAGAGAGAGAGCCCTGTTTTATTGTTTTTGCTTATAAAAATATCATATAACCTTTTATCGGCTAAAATATTATTTTCGTTAACATACGTGATAAATCTTTCCCTAATACCGCAAGGAAAAATAAGTGATGGGTACTCTCTTATTCCGATTTCCCACCAATGTTTTCTACCGGCTACGCTAGATACATCTTTCCAATAGATACCATCTTCTGTTTTTTGTTTTTCTCCCCATTGGATATATTTCAGAGCGTTTGTCCCCTTTAATTCTTCCTTGCTTTTATTACAGATGAATATTTTATACTTTAAGTCTTTAGGATTGATTAAAATACTTTTACATTCCTTAGGGCTTTTAATAACCGGTTTTAAAAACTCTTTTTCTATTTTCCATTCTTTTGTCTGCGCGTCTGTTAAATAGAAGAATTCATTGACACCGGTTTTAATACCAAAACGAACTTCTGCGATATCCCCAAGTTTTACCAGTTTGCCTTTGCCTTTTTCAAGGATGGTGAAGAATATGTCAGGGGCACGGAGGTATTTACCGCCCCATTTATCACCTATGTAACTTCCTGATTCAAATTTGCCTTTAAGCAACTGTTTGGGCGAGTCAGTTTCCGGGTATTCCCAGCCTTCTTCAAGCAATTCTATTTGTTTTTTTGGATAGACCCGGAAAATATCATTTGAGACCACTTCTTTTGCTTCTTCAATTTGGAGAAGATATTCGGTAAATATGGCTTCTTCAAACGGCTTTTTGAAGGCGACAAATTTTATGGGTTTGCTGTTGTCAGGTTTTTTTACAGGCGCATGGATAATGGAAATAATAGTGTTTACATCTGCGGCTTTAAAACTGCGCTTGGCGTGATTATCTATAATCAATTCAACAGGTGCCCGCTCTAATAAAAATTTCTGAAGCCAGGCACCGTACCCTACATCAAGCCAGGAATTTGAGCAGATAAATGTGTGTATACCTTTGTTGTTCAACAGGCGCAGGCCGCGGATATAGAAGTATGTGTAAAGGTCTGACTGAGCATTGATTTTTGCTTTTTGAGGAAAACTTTCAGGGAAATCAAGTTTAACCATTTCTTCAAGGAACGCCTTGTATTGTTTTTTATCCCTGATTTTCCCTGTGGGGTCGGATATATCCTCCTGTCGGACATAGGGCGGGTTTCCAATAACAATATCAAAACCGCCTTTTTCCACAAATACTTCGGCAAATTCAATGTTCCAGATAAGGGGTTTGTCTTTGCGGATGTTGTGTTTTTGCTCTTCAAGCTCGTTTACTTCGTTTTCAAGCTGTTCAATCTGTTCCTTGTTTAAGGGTAATTCATTCTGATTCGGTTTTAATGCGTCATCGCTGAATAATTCAAGGTTTTTGCCGGTATTTTTCAGGTTATGGATTTTGTTTTGTTTTTCTTTGATTTCGCTTTGCAGGATTTCATTATAAATTGCTATTTCTTTCTGTTTTACTTCCCAATCCTTTAATGCGGTTTTGTTGCCAAAATATTCGTTTTTCAGGTTCTTCAGCAGGGTTACTTTTCTTTTAACTGATTCGTCTATTTGGGCATGGCCCAGTACAGGGAATGCCTTGCTTCCGATGCGCTGGACTAACGAATCCCCCTGGCGCACCTTGAAATCCAGGCTGGGAAGGATGGGTTCAAGAGAGTTTTTCATATCATCCGGCGCTTCAATGAAAAGCGACAGCCACAGGCGCAACTGGCATATCCATACCGCCCATTCTTTAACTTCAACACCATAGAGCGATTGGCCGATAATTCTTTTTTTTCTTTCAAATGAATTGTTATCCTTTAATCCAATTTTTGTTTTCAGGTTCTGCTCTATTTCGTCAATCACCAGAATCATTCCTACCAAAAAAGCGCCTGAGCCGACTGCCGGGTCACAAATAGTAATATTTTCAAGTAAACCAATAATTTCTTTTGTTTCTTTTTCGGAGAAACTGCCCTGTTTTTGGTCTTCTTCCTTTTCGCCTTCGCGGAAAAAGAGTTCGTACAGGTTCGCCGTGCTGACAGGCAGAGGGCTATTTTTTTCTATCCATTTAACCAGGGTTAAACGGCACATCAGGTCAACTTCGGTTCGCGGAGTGTATACTGCTCCATTTGCCTTGTTTACAAGGCGCTCAAAGATTATGCCAAGGAATTCCGGGTTTAACTGCAAGTCTTCATCTTCAAAGGAGTTTTCTTCAATAGTGAAGTTATGCGAGAAGAGAAATTCATAAAAACTCTTTATTTCTTTGTCAGGAATAAGATAGTCCTGATTGTCATAACCTGGTTTTTCTTTAAACAATCCACCGTTTAAGTAAGGCGCCATTTGCAGGTTTTTTTCTGTTTCCGGAGAAAAATCGTTTTTTGAATATGCTGTCTTTCTTCCTACAGGGGTATTTAACGCTTCAAAGAAAAGCGGGCTAAGCCAGCTTTCATAGAACAAATTTTTACCAGGGTGTTTTGCCTCGTATTCCTTAAAGAAACGCTGGATAAATTTCTCATCGTTGCCTATCCAGCCCTTTTTCTGGATGAATCCAAGGAATATGGTTCTTACGGCAAATAAAAGGACAAAATCCCGCGATTTTTCATTGTCTATTTCCTTGTTTTCTTTTTTAACAGCTTCAACAAGTTTGTTGTATTCCTTGAAGAACTCTTCATAAAATATATCTGTAACAGTCTGTAATGAAAACGCTGCTTTTACTTTCTCAAGTGTGGAAAAATCCCCGCTGCCTATCTGGGTGAGAAAGGTTTTGTTGGTTACTTCCGGGTCTGAGCTGACAAAATAGGTGAACCTTCTAAAGTTGCTGAAAGTGCGCTTGGTGCCAATTGGCTGGTCATACACTAAACTGAAACGGAAATTTTTTCTAGCTGTGTCATAAAATACGAATATGCCAGCTTCACAGGATTGATGTTCTTTCAGGATTTTCTTGGCTTTCTCGTATTGAGCTTTTTTGCCGGAGCGTTCAATAAGGCCGTTATTGGCTTTTGAGGTTATTATCAGCAGTTTTTGAGTTTCGCTGAATTTTATTTCCCCAATTTTATTAAATTCTTTGAAACTGTCATCATTATATTGATTTAAAGATTCCTGACGAGATGCGAATGAACGATTTTTTTCACGAAAAAAACGACCAAATTTATCGAGTGAAAAATCGTTAATAATATCTTGAAGTATTTCCTTACTCATATTTTTTGATTTTCAATAGCGACAATGATTTCTTTTGACATATTTTTTTGATTAGATTTTTCTTTTAGCAAATAATCTTCGCCAAGCTCTTTCTTTAAGGCGGCTATTTCAACCACAGTTCTTTTTTTCTTTACCTCATCTGCACTTTCCATATTAGCTATCCGGCGCAAAGTGAAATCTGACAATGTGCCATAGTCCAATATATCTTCCTTTAGTGTTCTCAAGAAATCCTTATGGGGCATAATCTCATCAGAATGAATATTATCTATCAGGGTTCTTAAGTTATTCAAAGCCTTTTGCTCAAGACTTTGCTCACTTGTTGGAATAGCACGAAATTCCTTAAAATTCCTTATATTCTCATAAGCTTCCCAAAAATTATCACTTAATATCAAAGCCTTATCATCCTCTCCGCAGGCAATCTTAACAAACACCTCTTCAAATGTGGCCTGACAAACATCTGTTTTGTTACCGCTTGCATATTTTATGCCATGAATGTACAATCTGCCCTTTTTCATGAATACTAACAGCTCATTCTCACTATACTTCTTGGCTACTTTAATACGTGAAGGGTATTTCCTCAAAAAATCAACAAGTCCTGGATGCATTTTCTCAATTTTCAGGTATTCCTTAAGGGCTTTAGTGTAAAAACTCTCTTCCAGTTGATTATCAGGATTCTGCTGAATCCTATTATAAAGACCTGAAGGCGTAGGTTCTTCATCAATATCAAAAATCTTAGCATCTTCTCCAAGCGTATTATGAATAAGGAACATTTTGTTACTTGCAATTTCACGTGACTTTACCAGTTCAGAACCCTTTTCAGTAGGAAAGAAATTTACAATATACAGGTCTTTGAAAACCATCTTGCTTATACGATTAATACGGCCTATACGCTGGATAACCCGAACCGGATTCCAGGGAATATCATAATTAATCACAAGCCCCGCACGATTTAGGTTAAAGCCTTCCGATATTTTATCAGTAGCAAGCAAAATGTCATAATTATTTTCCTGATCTGTATACGAAGCATCAAAATCCTTACTAATTTGGGATATTTTGTGCGTTGATAGGTCACTTTCTATGACAAGAACCTTCTTACTAAAGTTTTTTTCTAATATTGGAGCCAAGTATTTAACGGTATCAAGATACTCCGAAAATATAACAATTTTCCTCTTGGGCTCATCCTTCAAGGGTTTTTGTTTAATTTCCTTTTTGATATTTTCTAAAAGGCATTCAGTTTTAGGATCATTTTTTACCAAATCTAATTTTGATAAATGAGCCAGGATTTCATCAAAGAGCTTCAAGTCAGATTGTATATTGGTTATAAAACCTTTTTTATCATAAAAATTACTAACTTCATAAATTTTATGGTTTTTTGGGTATTCACCTTTGTTAATATTTTCAACATATTCAGCTAAATACTTTTCTATCTCATCTAAATCCAGATTATGAATCTTTTCAAGAAGTGACCTGTCCAAAATATACTTGCCTTTGTAATAATCACCCTTTCCGGTTTTTTTGATGAATTCCAGTATATTTTCCGTAATACACTTGAAATTCTTTATGCTCTGTTCAAAAGAACCAAAGGAACTCTCAAACCGTTTAACAAGCAACCGGCGCATAAAATCATAAAGTTCGCGCTGTTGAACAAACTGGAAATTTTCTTTTTCGGTCAACTTTTCTGCGGCAATCTTCTCTTTTTCTATTTCGTACTGAAACGGCCGATAAATAGCTCCGTTAAATTGTCCGCCGGCATCAGGATCCCCAAAGTAATTGCCTATAACTTGGTCATAAAAAGATGATTGTTCTTTTGTTAATGCAAAAAACCACTCTTTTGGGTCCGCGACTTTAGATAAGTTTTTAACCTCATCTTTATAATAGGGATTATTTTGAAGGTCAAGACGATTACGGCGAATTGTTACCGGCTCAATCACATCCCGAATTTGTTTGGCAAGATAGTGCGAGCGTTGGGCTACTTTTTCTAACTGAATAGTTTTATCTCCAAAAAATGACTGGTAATTGGTTTCCGCTTTTTTCCGTTTTGCGCTGTTTGGTGAATTCCAATATTTTTTTATATATCCAAGCCTGTCAAAAGTACCTTTGAATGTTTTGAATTTATCAACGAGATTGTTTTCAAGAGTAATTGAGGACTTTTTTGGAGTAATAAAAAGCTTCAATAATGATAGAATGTCGCCCGGTCTGTTATTGAAGGGTGTCGCAGTAAGAAGAATGACGATTCTGTTACGGCAGATATTCTTTAAAACTTCATAATCCTTAGTATCTTGATTCCTAAAACGATGGGCTTCATCAATAATCACGACCTCAATATCCTTATGTTTGCTGACAAATTCAGCAATATTTTCTAATTCTCCCAACGACCTAACTTCCCATTCACGAAGGTCAAATTCTTCAGTATATTTTTTCCAACCTGAGTTTTTATTCTTATCACCAACAAGTCCGGGAGGGCAGATAACTACACCGCGTTTTTTTAATTCTCTTGCTACTGCGCAGGCAATGATTGTCTTACCTAAACCTACAACATCAGCAATGATTACACCATTGTTGTTTTCTATAATCGTAAGCGCCTGTTTGACGGCGTCTAACTGATATCGATACGGTGTGTAACCATTTTTTTGAAGTACATCTTGCAAGGACTCACTAACATCACGCCCTTCAAAAGAATCGAGATAAGCCTTTAAAACAATAACAAATGCCTCAAAAGGGTTAATTTCTTTTATAAGTGTTTCTTTTTCAACCATCTCAATAAGTGTCTTTTTTGATTCTTCATGTTCGGTTATTTTTACCGCTTCAGCCCATAAGTCATCAAAATATTTTTCTGCATCTTCAAAACCATAATCACCTATTTCTACATTGAATTCTTCCTGTGTTGATAAACCCGCCCTGGTAAGATTGCTGCTGCCTGTAATAAACAAATTCCTTCTGCCAACCTGGCCTTCTTCTAATTTGAATATATAGAGCTTGGCGTGGTTAGGCTTGTAGGTTTTCCTGATTAGCAGCTTGTCGGTTCGAATTAATTCGACAAAAAACTTAACTTGTTCATAAAATTCTTTATTGTCGAAATTTTCGGTATTTAAAGACTTTTTTACTGATTCAAAGAACTTAAAAGTTTTCTCTTCGTCGGATATTTGATCATCCTTATCTGCAAGCTCTATCATGCCATAATTAGTGGAATCTACATTCAAGCCTACTAAAACCTTAATTTTTTGATTTGGTTTTGCTTTTAATCCTTCATACAATTCCCGGATTCCAGAAAAATAGAAGAAACCAACCAAAAATTTAAGTTCATCGCTCTTCTGAAGAAGCTCAATCAACCGTTTTTTAAGGTCTTTTGCGTCATTATTCGTAATAAAATTGCTCATTTTATTTATCCATTCATTAATTTGTCTATTTTAACACCTAATCATTTTGCTATCTTTGCGACAGTGTCAATCCTCGGACGCGTGTTATAATCATACTACTTTATAATGATAATTTCAAAGGTTAGAATCGGAAAAACAGCGTTTTTTAGGCCTTGACTTGCTTTGAATACTATGCCCTAATATAGGCATAAGTTATCTCGGAAAGGAGCCACTAATGGAAGACTCAGTTTTAGCTCAGATTGCAGAACTTGAAAATATGTCAATAAAACAGCTTAAAGAAAAGTGCGTTGAACTTTATGGAAACGAAGTAATACCTCAAGACAATATCCTTCAAACAAAATATTTGATCCCTTGTTGAACTATCTTATTCTCTCGATATTCTCTAATTCCGGGTTTTCTGTCCTATGAATTTCAAAGAAATGGCTTAAAACCTCTCTAAATTAATCAGAGAGGTTGTTTTTTGGAGAGGTTCGAACTTTTTATCAGATATTCCAGAGGTCTCAAATAACGTGAAAATACGAGCCCAAAAGCTCTGAACTAATTCATTCTGAAAAAGGCCGAATTCCGAGATAGAGAGAGGTTTATGCGCAGGTATTTCAGGAAGTATTTCGCTGGTTTTAATTTAGCAGGGAACAGAGAATCCCCAGATATTTACTGCTTATTTTTATCGTCGAGGAATTGCCGTTTTAGGGCTTTTTACGTCGATGCTGTGGAATTTTCTCGACGGTCACTCGACGGAGATTATTAAAGCTGCCGGGCTAGGAGTCGAACCTAGAGTAACTTGCTCCAGAGGCAAGCGTGTTGCCATTACACTACCCGGCAATTAATGAGTTGTGCCCGAAGTACCGTCGCTTTTCAGTTCTTCGACATAATTCAGTTTTAAATCAGCCAATGTATTATCAAGCAGTTTTTCTTCTTCTGCTGAAAGGTTTCCCTTGGTTTTTTCTTTAAGCATTTCCAGGATATCTATGGACATCTTGGCGTTTTCCATGTTTTTTTCTATCTTGCCGGTAATTGGGTTCTCAATCTTGCCTAAATGCTGCCAGGCTCCTGCGGAAAGCGAAATTATCAATCCGATAAAATTTTTATCCATTTATTCCTCTTTAACACCCAAGGTCATTCGCTAGGAAGAATATTGGGTGGCGGGGTACCTACCTTATTATATTTTCCAACACATGTTTAATTCTCTTTAAAACTTTTTCTTTACCAAGAAGCTCCAACATCTCAAAAAGCCCCGGCCCTTCCGTCCTGCCGCTTGCAGCCACTCTTAATGGGTGGAAAATCTGGCTTGTCTTCAAAATCTTTTCCGTCGCATATTCACGGCAAATCTTTTCGAGGCTTTCGTGATTGAAAGCCTGTACATCCAGGCTTTCAAACTTTTTGGCTAAATCCGAAAGAACATCTTTTGCTGTAGGCGTTTTTAACGCCTTTTCTACCGCTTTCGGGTCGTAAGTAATATCTTCTTTTACAAAATACTCGGTTTTAAGCGGTATATCTGTAAGAAGTTTTACTTTCTCATGCTCAAGCGTTAACGCCAATTTCATCAAGTTATATTTTTTTTCATCGGTTATGTCAATCAATTTGTTTTGGGCAGCGAGTTCCAGGAGTTTTTCTACTGATGCCTTCCTCATATATTCACCGTTCATCCATAATAGTTTCTGAGAGTCAAAAACTGCCGCTGCTCTAGAACATTTTTCTATAGAAAATTTTGCAATAAGGTCGTCCTTTTCAAATAACTGCTGGCTATCCTGTGTTGACCACCCAAGCAACGCGAGATAATTCATGATTGTCTGGGGCAAGTATCCCTGATCCCTGTATTCAGTGACGCTTGTGGCGCCATGGCGTTTTGAAAGACGGGAGCCGTCCGGTCCGAGTATCATAGACAGATGCCCATATTGAAGAATATTACTGAATCTCAGAGCGTTATTAACCTGAATCTGTCTTGGAGTGTTCGACAAATGGTCATCACCGCGAAGAACATGCGTTATTCTCATTAAGTAGTCGTCAATAACGCAGGCAAAATTGTATGTCGGTATACCGCTTGCTTTTATAAGAACAAAATCATCAAGCAATGCATTTTCAAACCCCACAGTGCCTCTTACCAAATCATTAAATTCAGTTTTACCTTCTTTCGGCATTTTGAATCTTATAACAGATTTTAAGCCCTGAGCCTGTTTTTCTTTGCATTCCTGCTCAGTTAATTCTCTGCATTTGCCATTGTACTTCGGAGAAAGTTTCCGGGCCGTCAATTCTTTGCGCATTTGATCCAGTTCTTCCTGGGTGCAATAACAGCGGTAAGCATTGCCTTCTTTGACTAATTGTTCCGCATATTTAGTGTACAGATCCAGGCGCTGCATCTGAAAATAAGGGCCGTAAGCGCCAAGAGTTTTTCCATCCGGCATGGGGCCTTCGTCCCATTCAAGTCCCATCCATTGCAGGCTCTCAAAAATAGCACCTACTGATTCATCGGTAGAACGCGCCTCGTCAGTGTCCTCAATCCTCAAAATAAATGTGCCGCCATACCTGCGCGCAAACAGCCAGTTAAAAAGAGCTGTTCTTGCTCCTCCAATGTGAAGAAAACCGGTAGGAGACGGGGCAAACCTTACCCTGATTTTAGTATCACTCATCTTTAACACACCTGAATCCCATGTCCTCAGAAATATCGGCAGGTTCTAACATATCTCTTTTGAATGCGGCGTACTGCGCGCAAAGCTGGCTGGTATATAGGAAAAATAGCGCAAAAAATGTTATGAGACGCGTAATAATTTTTTCGGAGTGTTTCAAGAATTCCCCGCTGTTAAGGGATGACTTTATTTAAAGGGTATTCTATGATCCCCTGAGCGCTTGTTTTTTTCAGTTTGGGAATAATTACTTTAACTTCGCTTTCTTCAAGAATAACCTCTAAAGCCACCCATCCTTTCAGAGTAAGCTGGCTTACAGTAGGTTGCTTAAGAGCAGGAAGAATTTTTAATATATTCTGCAAATTTTTCTGCTCGATATTCATTTTTAATCCCACCATGCTTTCAGCGGTGAGAGCACCTTTTAAAAGTATGGATATATTCTCCATTTTCTCCCTTTTCCAGGGATTTTTAAATGCATCAGCGTTTGCAACAAACCTGGTTGTCGAGACAAGAACTTCTTCGAGAATTTTCAGCTTATTGGCTCTTAAAGAGCTGCCGGTTTCAGTAAGTTCCACAATTGCATCACAAAGTTCCGGAACCTTTACTTCGGTGGCGCCCCAAGAAAATTCAACTTCTGCGTTTACTTTATTTTTTTTAAGGTACTTTCTTACTACTTCCACCAATTCTGTGGCTATGCGCTTGCCATTTAAATCCTTTACGGATTTAAAAGGAGAATCTTCCGGTACAGCAAGAACCCATTTTACAGGCCTATATCCGCTTTTCGCGTAACAGAGTTCACAAATCTCCTTCAGTTTGGCATCAGTTTCTATAATCCAGTCCAACCCGGTCACGCCGCAATCAAAAACTTTTTCATTGACATACCTGGGAATTTCCTGGGCCCGGACCAGGACTATATCAAGTTCAGAATCGTCACAAGAAGGCCTATAGGAACGCGAATCGGCATAAATCTTTATTCCGGCTTTCCGGAACAATTCAAATGTCGATTCCTGCAAGCTTCCTTTTGGCAAACCGATTTTTAATTTATTCATTCCTTTACCTCATTGGCACCACATACCGCTGAAATTATACCAAAAAAACGCGCCTGCTAACAAATTTGTATTTTGTTCCGGCGCTGGTTTTTTTGAACGGAATAATTTTTTGATCATTTAAAACTTCTGGGTTAGATTGAGCTTAATTCCGGGCCCCATGGTAGAAGAGATACTAATACTCTCAATGTAGATCCCTTTAATCGCAGAAGGTTTGGACTTGATAACTGTCTCTATGAGCGCTCTTAAATTTTCAGCCAGTTTTTCTTTATCAAAAGACGCTTTGCCGACAGCGCTGTGTATTATTCCGTAGTCATCGTTTTTGAATTCTATTCTGCCGCCTTTAACTTCTTTAACTGTTTTCGCAAGGTCAAAAGATACAGTTCCGGCTTTAGGATTGGGCATCAACCCTTTTGGGCCCAGAACTTTGCCTAATTTTGATAAATCTTTCATCATATCCGGGGTGGAAACTAAAACATCAAAATCCATCCAGCCTTTAGATATTTTTTCCATTAAATCTTCCGCTCCTACCACATCTGCGCCGGCCGCTTCTGCTTCCTTAATTTTTTCGCCCTTTGCTATAACAGCCACTTTTTTCGTCTTTCCTGTTCCATGCGGCAATACTACCGTGCTGCGTACAAGCTGTTCGCTTTTCTTCGGGTCTATTCCCAGCTTTATATGCACATCGACGGTTTCATCAAATTTAGCTTTTGCCGCCTTTTTTACTAATTCTACGGCTTCTTCGATGAGATACTGTTTTGATTTGTCTACCAGCTTGTCTATTTCATTTTTTCTTTTTGGCATTATTTCCTCTCTAATACCCCTCTATTCTATCTCTATTCCCATGCTGCGAGCTGTGCCCTCAACTATGTTCATTGCTGCTTCTATATCATTTGCGTTTAAATCCGGCATTTTCTGCTTAGCAATCTCTTGAACCTGTTTTTTTGATATTTTGCCAACCTTAATCTTATTGGGCGTTCCGCTTGCTTTTGCGATCCCTACCGCTTTTTTCAGCAATGCAGAAACCGGAGGCATCTTAAGGATAAAAGTGAAAGCCCTGTCGTCAAAAATTGTGATAACTGCAGGAATAACCATGCCTGCTTCCATCGCCTTTGTTCTTGTGTTAAATTGATTACAGAATTCCATTATATTAACACCGTGCTGACCTAATGCGGGGCCTACCGGAGGCGCCGGATTTGCTGCGCCGGCCGGTATCTGTAGTTTAATCTGCGTTTTTACTTTTTTTGCCATATTGTTTCTCCAAAATAACTGGTTTTAAATTTTTTCTACCTGGAAGAAATTTAATTCAACAGGAGTGGAACGGCCAAAAATTGTAACCATAACTTTCAATTTGCCCTTTTCTTCATTGATCTCTTCCACAACACCCATAAAATGCACAAATGGGCCGTCAATGATCCTTACAGTTTCATCTTTCTCAAAACTTATTGCAGGTTTTACCTGGGCAGGCCTTTCTATAATTCCGATTAAATTTTGTATTTCATCTTCCGGCAAAGGGATGGGCGTCGTTCCTCCAAGAAAACCGCTTACGCCCGAAGTATTTTTGACAACCCAGTAAGTATCCTGGTCTAAATCCATGTCGACAAAAACATAGCCCGTAAAATACGGCCTGTTTTTGACATATTTTTTGTTTCTGCGCAGTTCGACAACTTCTTCGTAGGGCACGACTACTTTGAATATCTTTTCACCTAACGCTAAATTGGCTATAGTTTTTTCAAGTGATTGTTTCACCTTTTTTTCGTATTCAGAGCGTGTCCTTACGACAAACCAGCCGCGACTCATCATCTACCTCCAAGAAAAATCCCCAACAGCTTTGATAGTGTAAAATCAACTACGCCCACAAAAGCGGCAGTAATCAGCATGAATATTATAACCACAATTGTCGTGGCAATAACTTCTTTCCTAGAAAGCCAGCTGACTTTCTTTAACTCTCCATAAACTTCTTTCAGAAATTGAATAGCTTTTTTGTATATTCCCATAATAAAAAAAAACCCGCTTTGTTTCGATTATGTTGCAGGAGTCGAAAGTTTAGCAAAAAAAACCGACCATGTCAAGCGACCGGCTGGCTTTACTTTTTCCCTCGGGGAAATTCTAACTTCTGTGATTTCCATAACGCACCTCCATTAAGGGTATGAATTAACCACGCGTTAAAACCATTTTTTTTGAATTCTACGAAAGATTTTTGAGCTATAAGCCCGTTT